>NZ_JBEZEH010000033.1:0-40931 GCF_040648775.1 Micromonospora sp. NPDC049089 | reverse complement strand
CCCTCCGGGTCGGCGAGCACCACGTACGGCGGCTCCGCCGGGTTTGTGTCGTTGGGGTAGATCCGCCAGTCGACGATCCGCGCGACGATGTGAGTCGGGGGTTTGGGTGGGGGGGTCCGGGGTGGGGGTTGCGGTTTGGTCTTCGCCGGCCAGGGCGGAGCGGAGGCGTTCCTTCTCGGTGCGGCGGCGCTCGGCTGCTTCGGCGATCTCCCCGGCCATCTCGTCCCGCCAACCACGCAGCAGGAAGAAGGACAGCGCGGCGGAGAACACCAGCGCCAGCATCAGCTTCAGGAACACGTTCATGTCGACCAGCCAGAGGCCCGCCAGCACTGCGACGAACAGCCCGATCCGGCCCAGCGTGTACTTGAGCGCGGCACTCACCCGCACCACTCCGTTCTCTCCGTCGCCCGCCACTGCCGGCGGAAGGGTCGAGCCGCCCGACGGGCGGTCGCGGTCAGCCGGTCCGGCGGGCCAGCCAGCGGACACCCGGGAACCAGAGGGCCGCGTACGCCACAGTGAACGCCGCCGCCGCCAACGCCCCGGAGAGCAGCGGCGGCAACCCCGAACCCAGACCGGCGATCAGCAAACCGGCGAACACCCCGACGGCAGCGGCGACCACCGCCGCCACCACCCGGGCCGCGCCGAACTCCCAGGCCCGGAAGTCGTCCCAGAACAGCCAGGCCGGCAGGATCACCGCCAGCCAACCGTTCGTGTGCCCGAAGTCGCCGGCGCCGATCGAGGCGAACGCCCAGTCGAACAACACCAACGCGAGCACGCCGATGACCAGGCCGGCCAGGCACACCCCGAGCAGATCGCCCAGGGTACGGATGCGGCCCTCGGCGTCCCGGCGGGGAAACCCGCTCTGCGGCTCAGGTCCTCGTTGCTCGGTCATCGACTGCGAGGGTACGTGGTGGCTCAGGCCCAGACCTGCTGCGGCTCGGCGCGCCGCTCGGCCAGCGACGGGGCCTTGTCGTACTCCCGGACCACGTTGTAGCGGGTGTCCCGCTCGACGGGCTGGAAGCCGGCGTCCCAGATCAGGTGCAGCAGGTCGTCCCGGTGCATGGTGTTCGGGGTGCCGTACGAGTCGGCGTCGTGGGTGATCTTGTATTCGACGACGGAGCCGTCCAGGTCGTCCACGCCGAAGTTCAGCGAGAGCTGGGCAACCGACAGCCCGTGCATCACCCAGAAGTTCTTCAGGTGCGGCACGTTGTCGAAGAGCAGCCGGGAGACGGCGAACGTCTTCAGCGACTCGGCCGGCGAGGCCATCGTGGTGCGCGCCTGGATCCGATTGCGGATCTTGCCGTCCGCCGAGTCGACGAAGTCGTGCTGGTAGCGCAGCGGGATGAAGACCGCGAAGCCGCCGGTCTCGTCCTGCAACTCGCGCAGCCGCAGCACGTGGTCGACGCGGTGCCGGGGCTCCTCGATGTGGCCGTACAGCATCGTCGCCGGGGTCTTCATGCCCTTGCTGTGCGCCAGGGCGTGGATGCGCGACCAGTCTTCCCAGTGGCAGGCGTGGTCGACGATGTGCTGTCGGACCTCCCAGTCGAAGATCTCCGCGCCGCCACCGGTCAGCGACTCCAGACCGGCGTCCATCAGCTCGTCGAGGATCTCGTCGGCGCTCAGGCCGCTGATCTTCTCGAACCACTGCACCTCGGTCGCCGTGAAGCACTTGAGCTTGACGTTCGGCAGCGCCGCCTTCAGCTCGCGCAGCACCTTGGGGTAGTAGCGCCAGGGCAGCGTGGGGTGCAGGCCGTTGACGATGTGCAACTCGGTGAGCTGCTCGTCCTCCATCTCCTTGGCCTTGCGGACCGCCTCGTCGATGCGCATCGTGTACGCGTCCTTCTCGCCCGGCTTGCGCTGGAACGAGCAGTACGCACAGGACGCCGAGCAGACGTTCGTCAGGTTGAGGTGCCGGTTGACGTTGAACATCACCCGCTCGCCGTTCAGCTCGGTGCGCTTGTGGTGCGCCAGCCGCCCCAGCCAGGTCAGGTCGTCGCTCTCGTAGAGGGCGACCCCGTCCTCCCGGGTCAGCCGTTCACCGGCGTACACCTTCGCTTCGAGCTCACGCTTGAGTCCGGCGTCCATGGCACGTCCCTTCCACCTGCGGTCCGGATCGAGCGTACGTCGCGACACCGACGGGCCCGGCGGCACGGTCGCTGGCAGCGACCCACCTCACCAGACTCTCAGCCTCCCGTAACCCGACAACACATCGACATGAGTGGCGCGGTGCGGTAGTAACAACGTGGGGCGGAACACACACACTGGTACCGTCCCGGCGGTCGCGCCCACCGAGCGCGGAGACGAGTGGTTGGACGGGGAGCGGCATGATCTACAGCGGGCGCGGGCGACGGCAGCGACGACGGAGCCCGGTGATCTCGCCGGTCCTGCGTCCGAAGCTCTGGGCCGCCCTGCTCGGCGCGATCGCCGCAGCCGTGCTGGCCACCCCCGCGTACGCGGAGCCCGGCGTGCCGACCACAGTGCCGGACACGGGTTCGCGCCCGGCGGTCACCGGCTCGCTCCAACTGCCCGGCGGCGCGCCGGTCGCCGGCGTGCCCGCCCCTCCGGTGGTCAACATCGGCAACGGTCCGCTGGCCACCGCGATCTCCGCCGGTGAGGTCCAGGTCGGCGCGCTCGGCGAGGATCTGCTGGTGAGGCGGCAGAAACGCGTCGACGCCCAGGCGCAGCTCGACGCGGCCGGCAAGGCGCTGGCGACCGCGCAGGACGCCCTGCTCCGGGCCCAGCAGACGGCCGACACCGCCGCCGCCGAGGCCGTCAAGGCCGCCGCCGCGTTGCCGCCGGGCGACTTCGCCCAGGACATCCGCGGGCTCAGCCGCCTCCAGGCGATCACCCGTGGCGAGAAGGTCGACGGCGGCACCACCGGCGTGGCCGGGGAGCTGTTCCGGGCCCGCGCGGGCGAGCAGGCCGCGTACCAGAAGCACAGCCAGGCCAAGGATCTGCTCGCCGCCGCCGAGGCGGAGTTCACCGCCGGTGAGACGGCGCTGCGCACCGCCGAGGCGAGCCTGCTCAAGCTGCGCCGGGACAACGCCGCCGCGCTGATCGAGATCGAACGTCAGCAGGAAGCCGCCGAGCAGCAGATCGGTGCCGGCTACGTCTCCAACCAGAGCATCAGCGGCATGGCCGCGCACCCCCGGGCACTGGCCGCGGTCCGGTACGCGCTCGCCCAGCTCGGCGACCCGTACAAATGGTCCGAGGAGGGGCCGAACCAGTTCGACTGCTCCGGCCTGATGTGGGCGGCGTACCGGTCCCCCGGCGCCGACTACTTCGACCTGCCACGTGTCTCCCGCGACCAGTACGCCGCCACCCGGGGCCGCACCGTCCCGCAGAGCGCGCTGCTCCCCGGCGACCTGCTGTTCTTCGCCTCGGGCAGCAGCTGGACGACGATCCACCACGTCGGCATGTACATCGGCAACGGCAAGATGGTGCAGGCGCCCACCACTGGCGACGTCGTCAAGATCTCGGTCGTCCGCTGGTCCCGGCTGTACGCCGCCACCCGGGTGATCGGCGCGGTGCCGGCACCGGTCGTGACCAACCCGACCCCGCCCGTCTCGACCCCGAAGCCCACCCCGTCGCCGACGAAGACCACCAAGCCGACGCCGACACCGTCGCCGACGAAGACCACCACCCCGAAGCCCACCGAGAGCGCGACGCCCACGCCGACGCCGACGCTGACGACCACCCCGACGCCCACTCCGACAGGCAGCACCACGCCGAAGCCGTCGAGCACTGCGAGCAACCCTCCGACGACCCAGCCTCCGGCAACGACCAGCGCGCCGGCCAGCACGCCTCCGACGACCACGCCGAAGGCCAGCACGAGCGCGTCGAGCAGTGGCAGCGCGACGGGCAGCCCCAGCGCCACGGGCTGATCCGCCACGACCGGCTCCGGCTGTCCGCTCGGGAAGATCTGTGGCACCGTGACAACCAGGCACATCCGACCCGACGTCACGGGTCCGGGTGCGAGCACGGCGCGGAGGGCGGAAATGGCCGAGCAGAGAGATCCGGCGGAGACTGTCGACCCCGTGGTCGACCAGGCCGGCCCACCAGGGCCGGACACCGTCGACCAGCCCGGCCCACCGGGGCCGGACACCGCCGAGCCGGTGGCTGCCAGCGACACCAGCTCGACGGACGCCGGCTCGACAGGCAGCGACACCAGCTCGACGGACGCCGGCTCCGCCGCCAGCGACGCCGCCCCGGCGGTCAGCGGCACGGCGGTCAGCGGCACAGCGGTCAGCGGTGGCACGGCAGCGGTCATCGCTGACGACTCCACCGACGCCGATGACGACGCGGCGGCCGGCGACGAGCGCCAGAGCCCGGCGGCGGCACCGGTACGCGCACGTGCCAGCGTCGTGACCGCCGGCGCTCTCCGCAGTGACCTGCCGGCCAGCGCTCCGGTCACCGCGACCACCTACCGTGCGACCGGCTCGGCCAGCCCAGCCGACGTGTCGTTGCCGGGCCAGCGAAGCGATTCCTCCGCGCCGGCCCGGGCCAGCGCCACGGTCCCGAGCAGCAGCCGGGGCACTGCCAGCGCCCTGGGCACCCCGGACCGTCGCGAGAGCGCGCCCGCCGTCTATCGAGCCGCGCCGGTGGGTGCCGAGCCGGCCCAACCTCCGACGCCGTCGACTCCGGAGCCGGAGCCGGACCCCACGCCACCCGACCCCGGGCCGACCCAGCCCTCGCCACCGGAACCGGAACCCGCGCCGGCCCCGGGTCCGTACCCGCCCGGTCCGGCGCCGACGCCGGGTCCCCGACCGACGCCGCCGCCCGGTCCGGTTCCACCCCTTCCGGGCCCGCCGTCCCCGCCGCCCTCGCCGATGCCGCCCATCCCCGGTCCGCCGACGCCGCCCGTCCCGAGCCCGCCGCTGCCGCCACCCGGTCCGCCGGTGCCGGCACCGCCGGCCCCGCCCGGCCCGATGCCGGCACCGCCGTTTCCGCCGCCGCCCGCGATGATCGACACGCCCGGCGTACGGGGCAGCGCCTCGGTCTCCGCACCACCGGCCGGGTGGTCGTCCCCCGCTGGGGCGACCCGCCCGACGTCCGGTGCCGGCTGGGCCGGTGCAGCCGTCTCCGCGCCGCCGGTGGTGCCCGCACCAGCACTGCCGAGCTGGCCACCGTCCACCGCCGGGGCACCTTCGTCGACCGCGAACGCCGGAAACTCGCGTGTGACCGCGCCGCCGAGCGGCCCGCCGGCTGGCTCCGCCGGACGGGACGCTGCCGCCGCCCGTGGTGGACGGCGCGACAACCGCACCGACCTGGCTGGCACCGTCTACGGCAACGGCGAGGGCGCCGGCTTCACCACTGTCGCGATACCCGCCAACGCGGTGGAGACCTCCGGCTCGCTGACCGGGCACATCCTGGCCCAGGGGTGGTCCGACACGCCGGCCGAACGGTCCAGTAACGCCCGGGTGATGATCGTCCTGGCCGCCGCTCTGGGGCTGCTGGTCGCCATCAGTGTCATGGTCGTCCTGCTGGCCGGCGACGCCTTGGACGGTCTGGTGGGCAGCGTGCTCAACGGGTGAGCCAGCGAGCGCCGGCGATGGTGAGTCCGCCCACTACGGTCGGTCAACCGACTGGCGGCTTCGCCAGACCGCCGTACACTGGTTGAGATCACTGACCCGGCGCGCGTGGTGTGCGCCCCTGGGCGATCTTGCGGGCGATCCGGCGGCACAGCCGCGGCAGGCCATCGCGAAGATGCGCCCCGCTCGAAAGGTTTTTGTTGACCACCTCTGCTGACCACAGCACCGTTACGTCCGTTTTCAACTCAGTCCCGGCGGCCGACGCCGCCCGGGAGCAGCTCGACGTCGCCCCGAGCGAGGCCGGCACCCCTGCGGTAGCGACCGCTCAGACCGAGACCGCCGAGCCGATGAGCTTCGCCGCTCTCGGCCTTCCGGAGCAGTTGGTCCGCGCGCTGGCCCAGCAGGGCATCACCAGCCCGTTCGAGATCCAGCGGGCCACCGTTCCGGACGCGCTCGCCGGCCGCGACGTGCTGGGCCGCGGGCAGACCGGGTCGGGCAAGACGCTCGCCTTCGGTCTGCCGATGATCGCCCGGCTGGCCAACCGCAACCGGGCCCGGCCGATGCGTCCGCGCGCCCTGGTCCTGGTGCCCACCCGCGAGCTGGCCATGCAGGTCAACGACGCCCTGGTGCCGTTGGGCAAGTCCGTGGGCATCTTCCTCAAGACCGCCGTCGGCGGCGTTCCGTACGACCGTCAGATCGACGCGCTGCGCCGCGGTGTGGAGATCATCGTGGCCACCCCGGGCCGACTCGGCGACCTCATCGAGCGGGGCATCTGCCAGCTCGACGACGTCGAGGTGACGGTGCTCGACGAGGCCGACCAGATGGCCGACATGGGCTTCCTGCCCGAGGTGACCGATCTGCTGGCGAAGACGCCCGCGGGCGGTCAGCGGCTGCTCTTCTCGGCCACCTTGGACGGTGACGTCGACGCGTTGGTCAAGCGGTTCATGACCGACCCGGTCACCCACTCCACGGCACCCTCCACCGCCTCTGTGTCCACCATGGACCACCACATGCTCTTGATCCCGCCGCACGAGAAGTTCCCGGTGGCGGCCTCGATCGCCGCCCGGGACGGCCGGACCATGGTCTTCGCCCGCACGCAGCTCGGTGTGGACCGGCTGGTCGAGCAGCTCGCGGCCGTCGGCGTACGCGCCGGTGGGCTGCACGGCGGCAAGACCCAGCGGATGCGCACCAAGACGCTCGCCGAGTTCCGTGAGGGCCGGATGAACGTGCTGGTCGCCACGGACGTGGCGGCGCGAGGCATCCACGTCGACGGGGTCACCCTGGTGCTGCACGTCGACCCGCCGAAGGACCCCAAGGACTACCTGCACCGCGCGGGGCGTACCGCCCGGGCCGGCGAGTCGGGCGCGGTCGCCACGCTGGTGCTGCCCAAGCAGCGCCGTACCACCCTGGCGATGATGGAGAAGGCCGGCGTCGCGCCGGCCGAGACCCGGGTCCGGGTCGGGGACGCGGCGTTGGCCGAGCTGGTCGGCGCCCGCGAGCCCAGTGGCGTCCCGGTCCGCGTCGAGGCGGAGCCCCGGGGCTACGGCGACCGCTCGGGCGGACCGCGTCGGTTCGGCGACCGCACGGGAGGCGAGCGGCGCTACGGCGACCGGCCGCAGGGCGAGCGGCGCTACGGCGACCGACCGCAGGGCGAGCGGCGCTACGGCGACCGGCCCACCGGCGAGCGCCGCTTCGGTGACCGCCCGCAGGGTGACCGGGGCTACGGCGGCCGCCCGCAGGGTGACCGGAGCTACAGCGACCGACCGCAGGGCGAGCGCCGCTTCGGCGACCGGCAGCACAGCGACCGACCGCAGGGTGACCGGGGCTACAGCGACCGGCCCACCGGCGAGCGCCGCTTCGGCGACCGGCAGCACAGCGACCGACCGCAGGGTGACCGGGGCTACGGTGACCGCCCGCAGGGCGAGCGGCGTTACGCCGATCGGGACACCCGGGGGTACGGCGACCGGCCGCAGGGCGAGCGCCGCTTCGGCGACCGGCCGCAGTTCGGTGACCGCGACGGTCGGGGCGACCGACCGACCGGCGAGCGGCGCTTCGGCGACCGGCCGCAGGGTGAACGGCGCTTCGGCGACCGGGACGCTCGGGGTGGGTTCCGCCCGGAGAGCCGGGTCCGGGACGACCGGCCCCGCGACGACCGGCCCCGCGAGGACCGCCCGCGTGACGACCGGCGCGGTTTCGGCGGGCGACCGGCAGCTCGTACCTACTGATTGATCCACCGAACGCCGTCGTGAAGCCCAGGCTTCGCGGCGGCGTTCGCGCATGCCCTGCCGATACCGAGCAGGTCGCGTAACGTCCGGCTCATGCCGACCATGCCGAAGTCGATCTTCTGGTCCCGGACGGACACCGCCGGCAGCGAGCAGGTACTGCTCGACGACGGCCACGGGTTGACGGCCCGCGGCACTCTGCTCGCCGTGGACCCGATCCCGTGGACCGCCCGCTATCAGCTGACCACCACGCCGGACTGGGCCACCACCCGCGTCGAGGTCGAGGCAGAGGGTCTCGGCTGGCTGCGCCGGGTGACCCTGGAGCGGGCCGCCGGCCGCTGGCGGGTGACCACCGCCGAGCAGGGCGACCTGGACGCCGCCCTGGTCGCGGCCGGTCATCCCCGGGCCGGCCTGCCGGGTACGGACGACCCGGACCGGCTGGCCGACGCGCTCGACGTCGACCTGAGCGGTTCGCCGCTGTTCAACACCCTGCCGGTCCACCGGCTTCGGATGGCGGCGGAGCCGGCCGATGTGGCGCACCGGATCACAGTCGCCTGGGTGCTTCTGCCCGGCCTGGAGGTGGTGCCGGCCGAGCAGATCTACACCGGGCGCGGGCCCGGTCGGGTGCGCTTCGCCAGCGGCACCTTCACAGCCGACATCGATCTGGACGACAGCGGCTACGTGGTGCGCTACCCCGGGCTGGCCGAACGGATCGATCCGCGCTGATCAGCCTCGTGACGGCCAGTGGCTCGGCCGATCGGCCCTGAGTGGGTCGTGCCCCGCTGACGGCCCGGGCGGGCCGGGCTCCGCTGACCGCTTCAGGCGGGCCAGGTCCCGCTGGCCAGGAAGCGTTCGATGGTGGCCAGGTGCGGAGCCAGGTCGAGGCCCTGGGCGGCCACCCAGTCGTCGGCGTAGTACGTGTCGGCGTACCGGTCACCCGGGTCGCAGATCAGGGTGACCACCGAGCCGGTCCGACGCTCGGCGAGCATCGCGGCGATCAGTCCGAACGCGCCCCACAGGTTGGTGCCGGTGGACCCGCCCACCCGTCGGCCGAGCAGCGCCGAGCCGGCGCGCATGGCGGCCAGGGACGCCGCGTCCGGCACCTGGACCATCCGGTCCACCACCGAGGGCAGGAACGACGCCTCCACGGTGGGCCGGCCGATCCCCTCGATGCGGGAGCCCTTCCCGGTGCGTACCGACCAGTCGGCGGCCAGCCAGGCCGGGTAGAACGCCGAGTTCTCCGGGTCGACGACGCAGAGCTTGGTGGCGAGCCGGCGGTACCGGGCGTAGCGGCCGATGGTCGCGCTGGTGCCCCCGGTGCCGGCGCCCACCACGACCCAGGCGGGGATCGGGTGCCGCTCCAGCTCCAACTGCGCGTAGATCGACTCGGCGATGTTGTTGTTGCCCCGCCAGTCGGTCGCCCGCTCGGCGTAGGTGAACTGGTCCATGAAGTGCCCGCCGGAGTCCTCGGCGAGCCACCGGGCCTCCACCACCACGCTCGCCGGGTCGTCGACCAGGTGGCACCGACCGCCCTGGAACTCGATCTGGGTGATCTTCTCGGGCGAGGTGGAGGAGGGCATCACCGCGATGAACGGCAGGCCCAGCATCCGGGCGAAGTACGCCTCGGAGACCGCCGTGGAACCCGACGACGCCTCGACGATCGTGGTGCGCGGCCCGATCCAGCCGTTGCAGAGCCCGTAGAGGAACAGTGAACGGGCGAGCCGGTGCTTCAGCGAGCCGGTGGGGTGTGACGACTCGTCCTTGAGGTAGAGGTCGATCCCCCATTCCCTGGGCAGCGGGAACGGCAGCAGGTGGGTGTCGGCGGACCGGTTGGCGTCTGCCTCGACGGCGGCGATCGCCTCGGTCACCCAGGTTCGGCTGGATTCGTCGCACCGGTCGAGATGAGTCACGCTCGGAAACCTAGCAAGCGGGCCGGGGGTGGTCAGCGCGGGTCCGGCGGCGTTGACCTGCGGCGTTGGCGGCGCTGACCGGCGCGGCCGGCGGCCCGGACGATCGGGGTGAGTGCGACGGCCAGCCTGGGCAGTGCGTCCAACAGGCGCACCTGTGCTCCCCGCCAGCGGGGCAGGCTGACCACCGGACGTGGCCGGCGGGCCAGCCGGACGGCCCGCGCCGCCACCTGCTGCGCGGTCAACATCGATCCGGTGAACGAGGCCACCGCCCCCGGGTCGTCCAGCCGGTCGTGCAGCATCGGGGTCCAGATGCCGTCCGGGCAGAGGCAGGAGACGTGCACCCGCCGGTACCCGGCCATCCGCAGGTCGGACAGGGTGCCGAGGCTGAAGGCCAGCAGGGCGTGCTTGCTGGCCGCGTACACCGTCTCGCCGGGCGCGGCGATCAGCCCGGCCAGCGAGACGACGTTGAGCACGTGGCCGTGGCCCTGGGCGCGCATGACGGTCAGCGCGGCGAGGGTGCCGTTCATGGCCCCGTGGGTGTTCACGTCGAGCAGCCGACGGCGGGTCGCGGCGTCGTGCTCCCACGACGCACCGGTGACCAGGATGCCGGCGTTGTTGACCCAGAGGGCGAGGTCACCCCGGCCTGCCGCGGTCGCGGCGACGGCGGCGCAGGCGGCCTCGTCCCGGACGTCAAGGGCGGCCGACCAGCCGCCGAGCGGCGCGGCGGCGCTCTGGACCGCCACCGGGTCAAGGTCGGTGAGCAGCACCGACCAACCGTCGGTGTGCAGCGCGGTGGCGATGGCACGGCCCAGGCCGCCGGCAGCGCCGGTCACCACGGCCACGGGGCGCGCAGGCTGGGTCATCGGCGCACGCTACCGCTGGCCGCCCGGGCGACACCAGGGGTACGCGGCGGTCAGGCCGCGGGCGGCCCGACCGGCTGGGGGCGGTTCTCCCACTTCGTGGAGAGCGCGATGGCGGTACGGGTGGAGGCCACCCCCGGCGTCCGGTTCAACCGCACGATCAACTGCTCCAGCTCGGCGATCGTGCCGACCCGCGCCTTGAGCAGGAACGATTCCACGCCGGCCATGAAGTAGCAGGACTCGATCTCGGGCAGCACCCGCAGCGACTCCAGCATGTCGTCGCTGTCGGCGCCGGAGTCCTCGACGATGCCGATCAGCGCCGTGACACCCAACCCGATCGACTCCGGGGCCACATCCGCGCGGTAACCCCGGACGACGCCGCTGCTTTCCAGCTTGCCGACCCGCTCGTGCACGGCCGGCGCCGAGAGACCCACCTGACGGGCCAACTCGGCGTACGAGAGGCGGGCGTTGCCGCGCAGCAGGTCGACGAGGCTCAGGTCGATGGCATCCACAGAGAGTCACCTTAACCGCTGATGCGTAACGTGCGGCCTTCGGCACCCGTTGGACTGAGCGGTGAGTCACTGTTCATAAACCGCCGGTCAGGGCCGAGGTAGCACCAGTAACATTACTAACTCCCCACTCAGTGCATTTTTCGCGTTTGGGCGGACAGGCCATGTCCCTGGTGCTGTAATTGCCATACGTCCCTCATGACGGCTCTGGGCTACGCACCAGCCGGGGGCAGTGTGTTCAGCCGGGGGCTTCGTCGACGCGAGGAGGGGGCTGTGGACACTGGAGATCGCCTGCTGACACCGGGTGAGGTCGCCGCGCTGTTTCGGGTAGACCCGAAAACTGTGACGAGATGGGCGGCGGCCGGCCGGATAGGAAGCATCCGGACTCCAGGCGGGCATCGCCGGTTTCGGGAATCCGAGGTGCGAGCCCTGCTTGAGGGGGAGGGCATGCTGGACGAAGTGGATGAGGTCGGTAAGCCACGCAATGTGGGGCCGGCAGCATCCACGGGGCCGGGTCCGGCCAACGCCGGCATGTACTGAACTGGTGCGGACAACGCCACGCGGACCGGACACCAGTCCGGTCCGCGTCCCGCTTCGGCCAACCGCCGGGCGGCAACACCGCTCGTGCTGAGCAGCACAACCATGCCCAGCGCGAGCGGGACGGCTCAGCACGCGCGGGACGGCTCAGCTCCGGGCTGCGCCGAGCTGGCCGGACCATCGCCGGAACAGGGTGTGCGGGACGCCGAGCGCGTCCAGCACCTTGCCGGCCACGAAGTCGACCAGTTGCTGCGCGCTGGCCGCCGCCCCGGCGCCGTAGAAGCCGGGGCTGGCCGGCAGCACCACCGCGCCCGCGTCGTGCAGGGCGATGAGGTGCTCCAGGTGGCTGCGGGTCACCGGTGTCTCCCGGGGGACCAGCACCACGGGACGGCGTTCCTTGAGGTTGACCTCAGCGGCACGCTGCAACAGGTCCTTGGAGAGCCCGATCGCGATGCCCGCGCAGGCGGCAGTGCTGGCCGGGACCACTGCCATTCCGCGTACCCGGTAGGAGCCGCTGCTCGGCCCTGCGGCCAGGTCGCCGGCCGGCCAGTGCCGCACATCCGCCGCGGTCAGGTCCCGATCCAGCCAGGCGGCGAGGTCCTCGGCCCAGTGCCCGTCACGGAAGGGGCGGCCGGTCTCGTCGAGCACTGTGAGTCGTGCCGCCCGGGACACGATCAGGTCCACCGGTTCGCCCGCGTCGAGCAGTCCGCCGATGACGGCCGCCGCGTACGGCGTGCCGGAGGCACCGGAGACCCCGACCACCCATGGTTCCCGCATGCCCCCAGCCTGCCTGGTCCGGCTGGTCCGCTGGTGGGCACCCCCGTGGTTGGTCCGGTCCGACATGTCGGGCGGGGCACCGGCGCAACCGGCCGATCTGACATGCTGCCGCTGGCGATTCGCACCGGCTCCATCTCGAGGAGGAGGCATCGGTGACGACCGGCGAGATCCTCCGGGCGCTGCGTGCCGAATGTCCGATCCCGCCCCGGCTTCCACCACCACACGTCGATCGTGTGCAGGACTGGCTGCTCGATCTGCTGCCCGAGCTCGGCTTTCCACTGGACGACGCCGCGCTGCGCCGGCTGTCCCAGGGCGCCTTCGCCCGGTACGCCGCGCGGCTCTACCCGGCGGCGACCGAAGCCGACCTGCGGGTGCTGGCCGCGATGTTCACCTGGTTCTTTCTGGTCGATGACGCCTGCGACGGGCCGGACCGGTTGACGCCGGAGCAGATCCGGGCGCTGCGCAACGGCACCCTGGCACTCCTGCACGACGGCACCCGGCTGCGGCAGGCCGGGCTGACCGGCCCGCTGCGCCGACTGCTGGTGCTGGCCTGGCGGGAGCCGCGCCGCCGGATGCCGGCACGGTGGCGGCAGCGTTTCGCCGACGCGGTGGCCCGGCACCTCGACGGCACCTGGCAGGAAGCCGTCAGCAAGGAGGCCGGCCGCCGTCCGAGCGTGGACGAGTACGTCGAGCTACGTCGGTCGACCTCGGCGGCGGAGGTGTCGTACCCGCTCGTGGAGTTCGTCAGCGGCCGACCGTTGCCCGACCCGGTCTACCACCACCCGCTGCTGCGTCAGATCGCCCGCACCGGCAACGACCTGCTCTCCTGGTACAACGACCTGGCCTCGCTGAAACGGGACCGGGCGACCTCGGGCGGGCACAATCTGGTCCTCGCCATCGAGGCCGAACTGGGCGTTCCGGAGGCGGAGGCGGCCGAGCGGGCCGCCGAGCACTGGCGGGAGGCGATGCGGCGCTTCGTCGCGTTGCGAGCCGCGGTGCCCTCGTTCGGCCCGGCGTTGGACGAGACGGTCGCCCACCATCTCGACGGGATCGCGAACGCCGTGCGCGGGACCATCGACTGGACCTTCGAGAGCGCCCGCTACCCGGTCAGCACCAGCCCGCCGACCTCAGGGCCGTAGGCCGAGCCGGATCACCAGGTCGAGCAGGGCGAAGAAGAACAGCGCGATGCCGACGAACCCGTTCGCGGTGAAGAACGCCCGGTTGACCTTGCTGAGATCGGTCGGGGTGACCACCAGGTGCTGGTAGGCGAACGCCACGGCGGTCAACGCCAGCCCGATCCACCAGAGCCAGCCGAGACCGATCAGCGCACCGAACCAGACGAACAGCGCGAAGGTCACCACGTGCGCGACGGAGGAGGCGTGCAGCGCGAAGCGCCGACCGTACCGGGCGGGCACGCTGTGCACGCCGATCTCCCGGTCGATCTCGGAGTCCTGGCAGGCGTAGATCAGGTCGAAGCCGCCGATCCACAACCCCACCGCCGCGCCGAGCAGCCAGGCCGGCCCGGACCCGTCCAGGGTGCCGGTGACCGCCAGCCAGGCGCCAACCGGGCCGACCGCCTGGGCGATACCGAGGATGGCGTGCGGCCAGTTGGTGAACCGCTTGGCGTAGGGGTACACGACCAGCGGCACCACGGCGAGCGGCGCGAGCACCAGGCAGAGCGGGTTGAGCAGGGCGGCGGCGACGAGGAAGACCACGAGTGCGACGGCCGCGCCGGTCCAGGCCGTCCGCACGCTCACCGCTCCGGTGACCAGTTCCCGACCGGCGGTACGCGGGTTCCGCGCGTCGATCTTGCGATCGAGGATCCGGTTGGCGGCCATCGCGAACGTCCGCGCCCCGACCATCGCCACGGTGATCAGCAACAGGTCGAGCCACCGTACCCGGCCGCCGTTGATCTGCATGGCGGCCAGCGCGGAGAGGAACGCGAACGGCAGCGCGAAGACGGAGTGCTCGACGGCGACGAGCTTCAGGAAGGACCTGGTCCGGCCCGGCTTCACCGCCGGTGCGTCGATGACGGCCATCAGATTCCGTACTCCTTCCAGCGCTTGTCGACCAGGGACGTGACCTCGGGACTCATGCTCATCCCCTCTGGCCAGCCGCGGGTGTAGCCCTCGGTGGGTAGCTTGCGGGTCGCGTCGACGCCCGCCTTGCCGCCCCAAAACTGCTGGTACGACGCGTGGTCGAGGTGGTCCACCGGGCCCTCGGTGAGCAGCAGGTCGCGCGAGTAGTCGACGTTGCCGAAGGCGCGGAAGGCCACCTCGTTGTAATCGTGCACGTCGCAGTCCTCGTCGACGATCACGATCAGCTTGGTCAGCGACATCATGTGCGCGCCCCAGATCGCGTTCATCACCTTCTGCGCGTGCTTCGGGTAGCGCTTACGGATCGACACGATCGCGCAGTTGTGGAAGACCCCGGCGGCGGGCAGGTTGTAATCGACGATGTCCGGGATCAGGAAGCGCAGCAGTGGTGCGAAGATCCGCTCGGTGGCCTTGCCGAGGCCGTGGTCCTCCTGCGGCGGCTGTGACGTGACGATCGAGTGGTAGACGGGGTTGCGCTGCATGGTCATCGCTTCGATGTGCATCACCGGGAACGGCTCGACCGGCGTGTAGAAGCCGGTGTGGTCGCCGAACGGGCCCTCCGGCAGTCGCTCGCCCGGCTCGATGTAACCCTCCAGCACGATCTGCGCGTGCGCCGGCACCTGCAGCGGCACGGTCAGGCAGTCGACCATCTCCACCCGCTCGCCGCTCAGGAAACCGGCGAACAGGTACTCGTCGATGTCCGCAGGCAGCGGCGCGCTGGCCGAGTAGGCGACCGCGGGGTCGGCACCGATGGCGATCGCGACCGGCAGGCGCTGCCCGAGCCGCTCGGCGACCGCGTGGTGCGCCGTGGAGTTCTTGTGGATCTGCCAGTGCATGCCGATGGTGTTGTGCGAGTGCTGCTGCAGGCGGTAGAGCCCGAGGTTGCGCTTGCCCGTCTCGGGGTGCTTGGTGTGGGTCAGCCCGAAGTTGTGGAAGATCCCGCCGTCGCCCGGCCAGACCTGCAGCCCGGGCAACCGGTTGAGGTCGACGTCGTCGCCGCGGTAGACCACCTGCTGGCAGGGGGCCGTCTTGACCTTCTTCGGCGGCATGGACTTGAGCTGCATCACCTTGCCGAGCCCGCCCATCATGCCCGAGAAGCCCTGCGGCAGTTCCGGCTTGAGCATCTCGCCGATCCGCGCGCCGATCTCGTCGAGGTTCTCCACCCCGAGGGCCATCGCCATCCGCTTCTCGGTGCCGAACAGGTTGATCGCCACCGGCATCTCGCCCCGGGTCGGACGCTCGAAGAGCAGCGCCGGGCCGCCGGCCCGCACCGTCCGGGTGACCACCTCGCTGATCTCCAGGGTCGGATCGACCGGGACGTCGACCCGGCGCAACTCCCCCGCGCGCTCCAGCGCCGCGAGGAAGTCCTTGAGATCGGTGTACGGGAAGCCACGAGCCGCCATGTCACCCAGTCTCCCGCACGGGCTCCCGAACGGCCCAAGCCGGGTGCTGTGACGCTCGCGATCGCCCCCTGTCAGGGCGGGCGGCGGGCGGCGGGCGGCGGGCGGCGGGCCCAGATCGACTCGGCTTTCAGGAAGTCGCGGTGTCCCAGGCCGCCGGACACCGCGACCTCAAGGAAGGCGAGTGGATCAACCGGCAGGACCCGAACCTCGCGGGCATGGCTGGCGGGTGAGCGGGTAGCCGGGCAGGCGGACGGACGGCGGGCGGAGGCGGCGATGGGCGTGGAACGGGTTCCGGCGGGGTTCACCGAGCAACGGGCACGGGTCGGCCAGATCACCATGAACTACGTCCGTGGCGGCGCCGGCCCGCCGCTGGTGCTGCTGCACGGGTACCCGCAGTGCTGGTACATGTGGCGGCACCTGCTGCCCGAGTTGGGGCGCTCCTTCGACGTTGTCGCGCCCGACCTGCGCGGCTTCGGGGGCAGCGACGCCCCGGACACCGGGTACGACAAGAAGACGGTCGCCGCCGACCTGCACGGACTACTCGACCAGCTCGGCCTGGTCAGTGACCTTCGACTGGTCGGGCACGACCTGGGGACCATGGTGGCGTACGCGTACGCCGCCGCCCATCCGCAGCGGGTGAGCCGGCTGGCGCTCACCGAGGCGCCGATCCCCGACGAGAGCATCTACACGTTCCCCGCGCTGACCTCGGCCGGGCCAGGGGTGTGGAACTTCGGCTACTTCTCCCTCGGCAACGGGCTTCCGGAGGCACTGGTCGACGGGCGGGAGTCGCTCTGGGTGGACAGGTTCACCGACGCGCTGATGGTGCGCAAGGGCAGCATCAGCGCGCCCGACATCGAGGAATTCGCCAGCCATCTGCGCGACCCGGCACATCTGCGGGCCAGCTTCGCCTACTTCCGGGCGTTCGAGCAGGACATCGCGGACAACGCGGCGTACCGGGGCACGAAGCTGACCATGCCGGTGCTGGCCGTTGGATCGGCGGCCAGCCTCGGCGGACAGGTCGCCGAGCAGGTCCGCCGGTACGCCGACACGGTCCGCGGCGAGGTGATCGAGGACTGCGGGCACTGGCTGTACGAGGAGCGTCCGGACGAGATGCTCGCCCTGCTGCGTGACTTCCTCCAAGCGGCCTGAGCAGGGGGCCGCAGGTGTCAGCGGTCAGGCGGCGGGCGTCCAGGCGTGGGCGGCCAGTGGCGGGTCGAGCGGTGCCCGGGTGAGCCGGTTGGCGAAGGTGGACATGGTGTACGCACCGACGCCGAGCACCACGTCCAGCGCGTGCCGGGGCTGGTAGCCGGCGGCCAGGAAGTCGTCCAGTTCGTCGTCCGGCACTGCGCCCCGGTGGTCGAGCACGGCCAGTGTGAACCGTCGCAGCGCCTCCAGGCGTGGTTCGGGCAGCGCCGAGCCGGCACGCAGCGCAGTGATCAGTTCGGCGGTCGCGCCGAGTTGGGTGAGCTTGCCGCTGTGCAGGGCGACGCAAAATTGGCATTCGTGACTGGTGGAGACCGTCAGGATGACCACCTCCCGCTCCAGCGGGGCGAGGTCGGTCTGCTCGAAGCCCGCGCTGGCGGTGAGGAAGCCGGTGAGCAACTGCGGCGAGTCGGCTATCAGCGCCACCGCGCTGGGCAGCCAGCCGAACCGGCCGTGTACGCCCTCGATGGCTCGTCGGGCGGCGGCGGGCGCGGTCTCGGCGGTGTGAGCGGTGAAGACGGGCATAGCTGCCTACTTTCCAGAGCTTGGATCGGACGACGTAAGATGGTCAACGTGGTTGACGAAATAGTAAACGTGGTTGTCGAACATGGCAAGCGCTGATCCCGCGCGCCCCGGCTTCGCGCTGCCGCTGTTGCTGCTGGCCGGCTTCCGGACGCTGATCGACGATCTGCACGCCGAGCTGGCCCGGGAGGGGCATCCGGAGCTGCGACCACTGCACGGGTTCGTGCTCCAGGCGGTCGGCGCGGAGGGCACCACCGCCACCGAGCTGGGCCAACGGCTGGGCATCTCCAAACAGGCCGCCGGCAAGACCGTCGACCGGTTGGTGGCCGTCGGCTACCTGGAGCGGGTCGACGACCCCACCGACGCCCGACGGCGGCTGGTCCGGGTCACGCCGCGCGGCGCCGACGGGCTACGCCGCTCGGCCGAGATCTTCGACCGGCTGCGTGCACAGTGGGCGGACACGCTCGGCCCGGAACGGGTCACCGCGATGGAAGACGACCTCGGCACCATGGCCTCGGCCAACTGGTTCCGGCTCGACGTGCCCGGCTGGTTCGGCGGCTGATCGTCGGCTGCCGATCGGCTGCGCGTGGTTGGCGGCTGATCGTCGGCCGCCGACCGGCTGCGTGGTTGGCGGCTGATCGCGGGCCGACGACCGGCTGCGCTGCTCGGCGGGCAGTCAGTGGGTGCGGGCCAGCTCGACGAAGGCCCGCCACGCGGCCGGGCTGAAGGTCAGCAGGTCGCCGTCGCGGTCCTTGGAATCGCGGACGTGCACCCGGCCGGGCAGGTTGTCGGCGACCTCGACGCACGCGCCGGCGTCGTTGCCGCTCCGGGTGGACTTGCGCCAGCGGGCTCCGGTCAGATCCATGGCTTCACGATCTCCTCGAGCAGGTCGATCGACTGCTGCCGGGGCAGCGCGTCACTGCGCAGACTCTCCCACCTTCCGAGCAGGGTCGCCACCTCGAAGATGTCGTCCACGGCGGTGCCGCCGGTCTGGTTGTCGAGGAAGCCGAGCCAACTGCCGTCGGCGGTGCGGCCGAGGATGAACGGCCCGAAGAGGCCTGCGTGCAGGCCCACACCCTGCGGCAGCACGTGCACCCTGATGTGCGGGCGGCGGGCGCACGCCACCAGGTGCCGGAGCTGCCCGGCCAGCACCCCGGCGCAGCCTTCCGCGAAGCGCTGTAGCGCGGCCTCGTCGATCACAGCGGTGAGCTGCGGCGGGTGCTCCCGGTCGAGGGTCGTCTGCCGCTCCAGCCGGGCCGCCACCAACTCCTCCACCCGGTCGGCGGTCAGCCCCAGGTCGAGCCGGAACACCGCACGGGCGTAGTCGGCGGTCTGCAGCAGCCCGGGAACCATCGTCGCTCCGAAGCAGCGCAGCTGGGTGGCGACCCGTTCGACCTCCAGCCAGGGGCGGAACCAGATCGGCTCGCCGTCGCGCCGACCCAGCTCGCGCAGCGAGGTCAGCAGGCCGCCGGTGTCGAGCACCTCGTCGGCCCGGGTCAGATACGCCTCGTTGGGCGCCGTGTGCCCCAGCTCGACGGCCGACACCATGGACGGCGAGTAGTGCGCGCGTTTGCCGTACTCCTCCTGAGTCAGCCCGGCCGCGAGCCGGGACCGCCGGAGCTGCTCCCGGATCAGCGCCGCCGTGGACACCGCTGTGGTCACCGCACCCCACCTTCCGCCGAGATTGTCGGGGGTCGCACAACCCCACCTGCCGCACGGTAGCGAGCGCTCAACGCTGCGTCATGCCGTGACGCGCATATCGGGGTAACGCGGGCTGCGACCCGACCCGGGGAGCGACGGGCGACGGGCGACGGGCGACGGGCGACGGGCGACGACAAGATCTACTCGGGTTTCGCGAAGTCGGGGCGTCCCGGGCCGCAGGACACCCCGACTTCCTGAAAGCCGAGTGGATCAACGGGCGACCACGCGCGGGACACCGCCATATCGCCGCCCAGGGCCGGGTCAAGCCCGGCAGACACATCTCACCGTGCCTGGCCGAACGGCGGGACGCAGGAGCAGAGTGGATTCATGTCGGACGCGTACGTCGTCGGCGACCCGGACGGGTTGTCGCCCCTGCTGGTCGAGCTTCGTGACGCCGTCGCCCGGGAGCTGCACGCCCAACTGGCGATGCGCGGTGAGCGGATCGAGTTGGCTGATCTACCGGAGGTGTCCTACCAGGTCACCGTCCAGGTCGAGCGGGCCATGCGGGCCTGGCGACCCACCCCGTAGACGCGGGCCGGTCACTGACGGAATCCGTGACCGGCCCGCGCTCCACGTCCAGGTCAGTCCAGCCCGCCGTACGAGTGCAGGCCGGTGAAGAAGATGTTCACGCCGAACAGGTTCATCAGCACGGTGAGGAAGCCGAGCACCGCGATCCAGGTGGCCACGTTGCGCTTCACACTGGGCGTCGCGCGGGCGTGCAGGTAGCCGGCGTAGACCACCCAGGAGATGAATGCCCAGGTCTCCTTCGGGTCCCAGCCCCACGGCCGACCCCAGGCCGCCTCGGCCCAGATGGCACCGGCGATCACCGCGAAGGTGAAGATCGGGAACGCGAAGGCGTGCAGCGCGAAGGTCAGCCGCTCCAGGCCGGCCGCACCGGGCAGCCGCTTCGCCAGGATGTACGGGAAACTCCGCTTGCCCTGCTCGTACCCGCTGCGCATCAGGAAGCCGACCGCCGGCACCACGCCGAGCAGGAAGATGCCGGACGCGAAGACGATCGTCGAGACGTGGATGATGAACCAGTACGAGTTCAGCGCCGGGACCAGCGGCACGATCGGCACGTACAGCACCAGCTCGGCGGTGGCGACCAGCAGCACCATCACCAGGGTGAGGAAGAGCCCGAGCTTACGCAGCGACGGCCGCTTCCAGAGCACCACCAGCCAGGCGGCCACCCCGATGAACGTCACCGTGAGTACGAACTCGTACATGTTGCCCCACGGCATCCGGTCCGCGGCGAGCCCACGGGTGACCAGCGCCCCCAGGTGCAGCGCGGCGGCCACCGCGGTGGCGCCCACCCCGATCAGGCCCGCGAGCCGGGCCCGCCCGGCCGAACGGTCGACCGTCGGTGGCGAAGGGACCGGCGCGGACGGCGTCGGGACGCCACCGGCACCTACCAACTCGCGCACCGGAGCCGCCGTGGCGACCCGGGTACGGGCGTTGCCCAGCGCGTACTCGACGGCGTGGCCGATCATCGCGACCAGGTACGCCAGGATCGCGAATGTCACCAGATTGTCGGAGAGTGCGGACATCACTCGGCTCCTTCTCGCACGCCGGCCCGGTCAGCGGAGTCAGCGCCAGCACCAGCCCGTTCGGCACCGCTGACGGCGGCGACCAGCTGGGTGAACTCGTCGGCAAACCCTGGATAGTCGGTGCGCGGCAACCCACCGACCTCCATCAAGCTACTACCGCTCGTCGGAGATCCGTCCCCGGGGTCGGCCGGCACCACCCGGAAGAACACCCGGCGGCGCTTTCCGAACAGCGAACCCATCAGCCCGATCAGCAGGACGCCGCAGCTGACCAGCAGCATCGTCGAGCCGGGATCGTGCCGGACGGAGAGGGTGACGTACCGCTCGGTGCCCAGGAACTCGACTGTCGTGCCGTCGTCCAGCTTCCAGGTCTCGCCCTTGCGGAGCAGTTTGGTGCCGACCTCCTTGACCTTGCCGGCCCGCACCTGCCGCTGGTCGAGCTGGTAGACCGAGCCGGGGATACCGGCGTCCAGGCCGAGGTTGCCGCGGTAGGCGACCAGGTTCAGCGCGGGGTTGCGCTCGGTCGGGTACTGCGAGCGGACGAACGGCGCCTGCTCGGGCGCGGTAGGCAGGTAGATGCCGGTGAACGCCATCTGCAGATCCGGTGCGCGCTGGCCGGTCGCCGGGTCGACGTTCGCGTCCGGGAAGGCCGCCAGCCCCTCGCTGGTCAGGCCCATGTCGCCGGTGGTCAGGAACGGCTCGTCACTGATCTGGCTGTTGCCGAACCGGTCGGTGTAGCGGATCACCGGGGCGTACCCGTGGCCGAGCAGGTAGACGCTCGCGTCGTTCAGGCGCAGCGGCGAGTTCACCGAGAAGTCGGCGCTGCGGGTCGGCTCGTCCGGACCGTTGACTGTCACCCTGGCGTTGAAGAACTCCGGCTGGCCGGACGCCAGGAACCGGGCCTGGAAGTCGTCCAGCCGCAGGCAGAAGCCGGGCAGGTCGGCGCTGTCCACCTGGGGGCCGAGCTTCGCCTCGGCGTACTGCTGGCGGGTGTTGCAGAACGCGTTGTCCGCGCCGGCCACCAGCAGCCGGTTGCCGCTCCAGCCGTACCAGGAACCGAGCGCCACCCCGATCAGCACAGCGATCAGCGAGGTGTGGAACAGCAGGTTGCCGGTCTCCTTGAGGTAGCCCTTCTCGGCGGAGACCTCGTCGCCGCGCACCTCGACGCGCCAGCGCCGCTTGCGCAGCACCTCCGCGATCGCCGCCGCCCCACCGGGCGGGGCGGGCAGCACTGTGTGCTGCGGCAGTCGGGCCATCCGCTTCGGCGCGGCCGGCGGACGGGACCGCAGCGTGCGGACGTGGTCGCGCAGCCGGGGCGTGATGCAGCCGATCAGGGAGGTGAACAGCAGCAGGTAGATCGCGGAGAACCAGACCGACCCGAAGACCTCGAACGCGCCGATCCGGTCCAGTCGGGGGGCCCAGTCGGGGTGGTCGACGAAGTACTCGTTGACCTTCTCCGGGCTGATTCCGCGCTGCGGCAGCACCGAGCCGGGAATGGCGGCGATCGCGAGCAGGAAGAGCAGGATCAGCGCCGTACGCATGCTGGTGAGCTGCCGCCACGAGTTGCGCAGCAGGGCCAGCAGCCGGTTCGGCCGGCGGCGTGGCGCGGGCGCCGCGGTCTCCGGTCGGTCGTCGACGACCGTCATCAGATGCTCACCTCGCCCACCCCGACGGTGGTCTGCAGCCAGATCACGAAGCTCTGCCATCCACCGGTGACCAGGGCCAGACCGATCAGGATGAGCAGGGCGCCGCCGACCCGGGTGACCCAGCGGCTGTTGCGCCGGACGGCGCGGAAGACCCCGAGCAGGCGTTCGAAGCCCAGCCCGAAGACGACGAACGGTATCCCCAACCCGAGGCAGTACGCCACGGCGAGCACCACGGCCCGGTCGCTCTGGCCGCTGGCGGTGGCCATGCCCATCACCGCGCCGAGGGTGGGGCCGGTGCAGGGCACCCAACTGAGCGCGAAGACCGCCCCGAAGACCGGTGCGCCAAGCAGCCCCGCCGATGGCAACCGGGAGATCCGGAACTCCCGTTGCAGGGCCGGGATCATCCCGAGGTAGCTCAACCCCGCCACGATGACCAGCACACCAACGCCGATCTGCAACTCGCGCTTGTAGTCGAAGAACACCCGACCGATGCTGGCGAAGAGGATCGCGGTGGCCACGAAGACGACTGTGAAGCCGCCGATGAAGAGCAGCGTCCCGGCGAGCACCCGACCCTTGACCGCGCCGACCCGCGCGACCCGTTCCTTGACCGCGACACCCCCGCCGGCCGGCACGGGATCGGCCTGCGGCCGCCGGCCCTCCAGGTCCGCGCCGGCCAGACCGGTCACGTACGACAGGTAGCCGGGGACGAGCGGAAGGACGCACGGGGAGAGGAAGCTGACCAGGCCGGCGAGCGCCGCCGCGCCGATGGCGAGCAGCAGCGGCCCGCTGAGGGCCAACTCCCGGAAGGTCTCGCCCATCAGTTCGGCGCCGGCTTCTCGGCGGCGACCCGTTCGACGATCGGCCGTAGCTCGTCCCTGGTCACGGCGCGACGGATCACCACGGCGATCCGGCCGTCGCGATCGAGGACCACCGTCGCCGGCGTGGAATTGGGCGGGATGTCGAAGTTCAGCGCCTGGCTGCTGGACGGGTCGAAGATGCTCGGGTAGGTGACCCGCCCCCGCTCGAAGGCGATCGCCTTGTCCTTGCTGTCCTGCACGTTGATGCCCAGGAAGGTCACCCCGGACGCCTTGGTGGCCTGGTAGGTGTCCTCCAGGTCGTCAGCCTCCGCGCGGCAGGGCGCGCACCAGGAACCCCAGAAGTTGACGACGACGACCTGACCGCGTGCCTGGGAGACGTCGTACTGGCCACCGGTGAGCAGTTCGCCGACCACCTTGGGCGTCTTCGACCGCTGGTCCGGCGCACAGGTGATCGTGAGGCCGTCGCTGGTGCACTGCTTCTCCCCGCCGCCCCCGGACGTGCAGCCGACCAGCGCCACCGCGGCGACGGTGGCGAGCAGACCGGCAGTCCACCTCCGGGCGTTCATCAGGCCCCCTTGGCCGTCCGGGCGGTCGCGGAGAGGGCGATCAGGTGCGCGGCCGGCTCGCTGTAGCCGATGCCCGCCACCTTCGCGCCGTCGAAGTGGAACGAGGTCAGACTCGCCAGGCCGCACTGCCGCTTGCGCGGGTCGTGCCAGAGCCGCTTGCGCTCTACGTGACGGCGCAACGTCCAGATCGGGAGCTGGTGCGACACCAGCACCGCCTCGCGTCCCTCGGCGGCGACCCGGGCGGCGTGCACGGCGGCGAACATCCGCTCGGCGATCACCCGGTACGCCTCACCCCAGGAGGGGGTCACCGGGTCGCGCAGCACCCACCAGTTGCGCGGGTCGCGGAACGACCCGTCACCCGGAGAGACCTTCTTGCCCTCGAACCAGTTGGCGCTCTCGATCAGCCGCTCGTCCACCCCGACCGGCAGCCCGAACTGGGCGGCGATCGGCTCGGCGGTCTGCTGGGCGCGCTCCAGCGGGCTGGCCACCACGTGCACGATCTCCCGCTCGGCCAGGCCCTCCGCAGCGGCCTTGGCCATCTGCACACCCAGCTCGGAGAGGCGGAAACCGGGCAGCCGGCCGTAGAGGATCTGATCGGGGTTGTGCACCTCGCCGTGCCGCAGCACGTGAACCACAGTCTTGCTCAAGGTTGTCTACCCCCCGTGACCAGCCGCTGCCGCCGCGTTCGCTGCGGTGGGCAGCGCGGCGGCGATGTGCTCCAGAGCGGCGTCGTCGAGCGCCGCCGAGACGAACCACGACTCGAACGCGCTCGGCGGCAGGTAGACGCCGGCGGCGAGCATCGCGTGGAAGAACGCCTTGAACGCGGGCACCTGCTGGGTGCGCGCGCTGTCGTAGTCGACCACGTCGGCGTCGGTGAAGAAGATCGAGAACATGCTGCCCGCGTACGACAGTTGGTGCGGGACTCCGGCGGCGGCCAACGCGTCGGACGCGAGCTTGCCCACCACGGCGGCCGTCTCGTCGAGGCGCTGGTACAGCGCGTCGTCGGCGAGCCGCAGGGTCGCCAGGCCGGCGGCGCAGGCCAGCGGGTTACCGGAGAGGGTGCCGGCCTGGTAGACCGGGCCGGCCGGCGCGAGCCGCGCCATGATGTCCGCGCGCCCGCCGAACGCCGCGGCGGGCAGGCCGCCACCCATGACCTTGCCGTACGTCCACAGGTCCGCGTCGGAGGCGTCGAGGCCGTGCCACCCGGCGCGGGAGACCCGGAACCCGGTCATCACCTCGTCCACCACCAGCAGGGCGCCGTGGGCGTGCGCGATCCGGGCGAGCTGCTGATTGAAGCCGTCGCGGGGGGCCACCACACCCATGTTGCCGGCGGCGGCCTCGGTGATCACCGCGGCGATGTGCGGGCCCTCGGCGGCGAAGGCCTCTTCGACGGCCCGGATGTCGTTGTACGGAAGCACTATCGTCTCGCTGGCCGCCGCGCCGGTCACGCCGGGCGAGTCGGGCAGGCCCAGGGTGGCCACGCCGGAGCCGGCGGCGGCGAGCAGCGCGTCGACGTGGCCGTGGTAGCAACCGGCGAACTTGATGATCTTCGAGCGGCCGGTGAAGCCGCGGGCCAGCCGGATCGCCGACATTGTCGCCTCGGTGCCCGAGTTGACCAGGCGGACCTGCTCGACCGGGGTCCGGGCGACGATCTCGGCGGCCAGCTCCACCTCACCGGGGGTGGGCGTGCCGAAGCTGGTGCCCCGGGCGGCGGCGGCCTGGACGGCCTCCACCACCTCCGGGTGGGCGTGCCCGAGGATCAGCGGACCCCAGGAGCAGACCAGGTCGACGTAGCGGCGACCGTCGGCGTCGTACAGCCACGGGCCCTCACCACGGACCATGAAACGCGGGGTGCCGCCGACCGCCTGGAAGGCGCGCACAGGGGAGTTCACCCCGCCCGGCACGATGGCGCGGGCGCGGTCGAACAGGGCCTCGGAGGCCGGCGCGTCGGCTGGGTAGCGGCCGGATCCGGCGGAGAAGATGTCGGTCACGATGCCGCCATTGTGACAGCGCCGGACGGCCAACCAGCAGCCACCCCGTGGTGGGGTTACCCGGCTCACCTGTGACCCGCGCCGGTCAGCAGCGCCGACACGGGGGCCTCGTGGCCTGGACGGTGACGGCTCGCGGCCTCGACAGGCCAGGTCGGTCGGATCGCGCTAGGCTGACCGGGTGGATCGTGCCGAACTGTCCATCACGCTACACCGGACGGGCGACGAAGCAGTCTTGCGCCTGGCCGGTGAGATCGACATGCTCACAGCGGCCCAGCTCTCCACCGTCGTCAACGAGGTGCTGGCCGACCCACCCCCGAAGATCATCCTCGACCTCGGCGGCGTCACCTTCTGCGACTCGCAGGGCCTGGGCACCCTTGTCGTGCTCAGCCGCAAAGCCAGCCACGCGCAGAGCCTGCTGATGCTGACGCACGTGGGCGACTTCCTGATCCGCGTACTGGACATCACCGGCCTGCGCAGTGCCCTGATGATCCGTAACGACCAGCCCACCGGCTGAGCCGCCCCGCCCCGCCGCGTCAGGCGGTGTTGCCCCAGCGGGCCTGCTCAAGCAGCCTCACCGCCCGGTCGCGGACCTCCGGGTCGTCCGAGCGGAGCTGGGCGGTCGCCTCGTCGACCGCTTCGGTGAGCCGCCGCCACTGCGTGTCACGCTCCCGGACCAGATCCGACTGGGCGGCCAACTGGCGGGTCTTCACCCACAGCTCGACGAAGACCGACACCTTGGCCCGGAGCACCCACGGGTCGAACGGCTTGGTGAGGTAGTCCACCGCGCCCACCTGGTAACCCCGGAGGGCGAGCTGGGCGTCCCGGTCGGCGGCCGTGAGGAAGATGATCGGCACGTGCCGGGTCCGCTCGCGGCGCTTGATGTGGCTCGCCGTCTCGAAGCCGTCCATGTCCGGCATCTGCGCGTCCAACAGGATCACCGCGAAGTCGTCCACCAGCAGCTGCTTGAGCGCCGCCTCGCCGCTCTCCACCGCCACGGACTGGACCGGCAGGCCCTGAAGAATCGCCTCCAGGGCCGTCAGGTTCTGCCGCCGGTCGTCAACGAGCAGCGCTTTGGCCATCTGGGTCACGAAGTCTCCTCGGTCCGGCTGCCGTTGATCCAGGACGACATCAGTTCGATCAGGTCGTCCAGGTCGACCGGCTTGGTGATGTAGTCGCTGCCCCCGGCAGCGAGCGCCGACTCACGGTCACCCGGCATCGCCTTCGCGGTCAGGAAGACCACCGGAAGGTCGGCGAACCGGTGGTTGCGGCGAATCTGGCGGGTGGTCTCGTAACCGTCCTGGTCGGGCATCATGGCGTCCATCAGCACGATGTCCACCTCCGGATGCTCGGCCAGCAGACGGACACCGTCCGCCCCGTTGTCCGAGTACAGCACGGTCATCCCGTGCAGCTCCAACGCGCTGGTCAAGGCGAAGACGTTGCGTACGTCGTCGTCCACGATCAGCACCGTGGCACCGTCGAGTTGACGGGTGGCCGGCGCCTCCGGCCGTTCCGGCAGCAGCTCCAGCGGCGGCATCAGCAGCGACGACGGCAGCCCGGCGCGCTGCGGCGACGGCATCTGCGGCACGACCACCGCGTCCGGGGCCAGCACCTGCGGCACGAACAGCGTGAAGGTCGAGCCCTGGCCTGGCGCGGACGAGACGGTGATGGTGCCGCCGATCAGTCGGGCCAGATCGCGGCTGATCGACAGGCCCAGCCCGGTGCCGCCGTACCGGCGACTGGTCGTGCCGTCGGCCTGCTGAAACGCCTCGAAGATGATCGACAACTTGTCGTCGGAGATGCCGATCCCGGTGTCGATCACGGTGAACGCGATCACCTGCTGAGCGTTCGTCAGCGCCGGCACGTCGAACACCGCGTTCTCCGCGGCCGGGGCGATCCGCAGCGTCACCGCACCGTTGTCGGTGAACTTCACCGCATTGGAGAGCAGGTTGCGCAGGATCTGCTGCAACCGCTGCGCGTCGGTCACCAACGCCGGCGGCAGATCCTTGCTCACCCGTACCTGGAAGTCCAGGTTCTTCTCCTCGGCCTGCGGCGCGAACGCCTGCTCGACGTAGCCGCGCAGCTCGGTGAAGCGGATCTCGGTCGGCTCGACGTCCATCCGGCCCGCCTCGATCTTGGACAGGTCGAGGATGTCGTCGATCAGTCGCAGCAGGTCGGAGCCGGACCCGTGGATGGTCCGGGCGAACTCGATCTGCTTCGGGCTGAGGTTCTGCTCCGAGTTCTCGGCCAGCAGACGGGCCAGCAGCAACAACGAGTTCAGCGGAGTCCGCAGTTCGTGGCTCATGTTGGCCAGGAACTCCGACTTGTACGCCGACGCCCTGGTCAGCTGCTGCGCCTTCTCCTCCAGACCCAGCCGCGCCAGCTCGATCTCCCGGTTCTTCGTCTCGATGTTGCCCTTCTGCTCGGACAGCAGAGTGGCCTTCTCCTCCAGCTCGGCGTTGGTGCGCTGCAACTCCGCCGACTGCTCCTGCATCTCGTGCGCCAGCCGCTGCGACTGGGCCAGAAGCTCCTCCGTACGCCGGTTGGCCTGGATGGTGTTGACCGCGATGCCGATGGTGAGCACCAACCGCTCCAGGAACGACAGGTGCAGTTCGGAGAAGGCCGACACGCTGGCGAACTCGATCACCCCGAGCAGCTCGCCCTCGAACAGGACGGGGAGCACCACCAGGTCGGACGGGGGTGTCTCGGCCAGGCCGGACCGCAGGGTGAGCCGACTGTTCGGGGAGGCGCTGACCCGGATCGTGCGACGGGAGAGCGCGGTCTGCCCGACCAGCCCCTCACCCGGCCCGAAGGTGACGTCGTGCCCCCGCGCCACGTACCCGTACGAGGAGGTCAGCCGCAGCCGCATGCTGCCGTCGGTGTCGTCGGCCAGGAAGAAGGCGCCGAGCTGGGCGTCGACCAGCGGGGTCACCTCCGTCATGATCATGCGGCAGACCTCGCCGAGGTCGCGCTGGCCCTGCAACAGGCCGCCGATCCGGGCGAGGTTGGAGTCCAGCCAGCCCTGCTCGGCGTTCTTCTTGGTCGTCTCCCGGAGGGTGACGATCATCTGGTTGATGTTGTCCTTCAGCTCGGCGACCTCGCCCTGGGCCTTGACCGCGATCCGCTGGGTCAGGTCGCCCCGGGTCACCGACGTGGACACCTGGGCGATGGCCCGCAACTGCGTGGTCAGCGTCGAGGCGAGCTGGTTGACGTTCTCGGTGAGGTCGCGCCAGGTGCCGGAAACGCCCTTCACCTGCGCCTGACCACCGAGCTTGCCCTCGATACCGACCTCGCGGGCCACCCGGGTCACCTCGTCGGCGAACGACGACAGCTGGTCGACCATCGTGTTGACTGTCGACTTCAGCTCCAGGATCTCGCCCTGGGCGTCCACCGTGATCTTCTGCGACAGGTCACCCTTCGCCACGGCGGTGGTCACCGAGGCGATGTTGCGGACCTGACTGGTCAGGTTCGACGCCATCGAGTTCACGTTGTCGGTCAGGTCACGCCAGGTGCCGGAAACACCCTTCACCTGCGCCTGACCACCGAGCTTGCCCTCGGTGCCCACCTCACGGGCCACCCGGGTCACCTCGTCGGCGAACGACGACAACTGGTCCACCATCGTGTTGACTGTCGACTTCAGCTCCAGGATCTCGCCCCGCGCGTCCACCGTGATCTTCTGCGACAGGTCACCCTTCGCCACCGCCGTCGAGACCTGGGCGATGTTGCGGACCTGGGCGGTCAGGTTCGACGCCATCGAGTTCACGTTGTCGGTCAGGTCGCGCCAGGTGCCGGCGACCCCGCGCACCTGCGCCTGACCGCCCAACTTGCCCTCGGTGCCCACCTCACGCGCGACCCGGGTCACCTCGTCGGCGAACGACGACAACTGGTCCACCATCGTGTTGACAGTCGACTTCAGCTCCAGGATCTCGCCCCGCGCGTCCACCGTGATCTTCTGCGACAGGTCACCCTTCGCCACAGCGGTGGTCACCGAGGCGATGTTGCGAACCTGACTGGTCAGGTTCGACGCCATCGAGTTCACGTTGTCGGTCAGGTCCCGCCAGGTGCCGGAAACGCCCTTGACCTGCGCCTGACCGCCCAGGTTGCCCTCGGTGCCCACCTCACGGGCCACCCGGGTCACCTCGTCGGCGAACGACGACAACTGGTCGACCATCGTGTTGACGGTGTTCTTCAATTCCAGGATCTCGCCCTGGGCGTCCACCGTGATCTTCTGCGACAGGTCACCCTTCGCCACGGCGGTGGAGACCTGGGAGATGTTGCGGACCTGGCTGGTCAGGTTGCCGGCCAACTGGTTGACGTTCTCGGTGAGGTCCCGCCAGGTGCCGGAGACGCCGCGCACCTGGGCCTGGCCGCCCAGCTTGCCCTCGATGCCCACCTCACGCGCGACCCGGGTCACCTCGTCGGCGAACGACGACAACTGGTCCACCATCGTGTTGACGGTGTCCTTCAGCTCCAGGATCTCGCCCTGCGCCGCCACCGTGATCTTCTGCGACAGGTCGCCGCGCGCCACCGCCGTGGAGACCTGCGCGATGTTACGGACCTGGGCGGTCAGGTTCGACGCCATCGAGTTGACGCTGTCGGTCAGGTCCTTCCAGGTGCCGGCCACGTTCGGCACCTCGGCCTGGCCGCCCAACTTGCCCTCGGTGCCCACCTCACGGGCCACCCGGGTCACCTGCTCGGCGAAGAGCCGCAGCGTGTCGGTGAGGTAGTTCATCGTGGCGGCCAGCTCGGCCACCTCACCACGCGCGCCGACGGTGATCTTCTGCGACAGGTCGCCCTTGGCCACCGCCGTCGCCACCTGCGAGATCGACCGCACCTGGCCGGTCAGGTTCGACGCCATGGTGTTCACCGAGTCGGTGAGGTCCTTCCAGGTGCCGGCGACGCCCCGCACATCGGCCTGGCCACCCAACTTGCCCTCGGTGCCCACCTCACGGGCCACCCGGGTCACCTCGTTGGAGAACGACGACAGCTGGTCCACCATCGTGTTCACGGTGCGCCCGATGCGCAGGTACTCACCGCGCAGCGGCCGACCGTCGATCTCCAACGCCATGTGCTGGGACAGGTCACCGTCGGCGACCGCAACGATCACCCGGGCGATCTCAGTGGTCGGCCGACCCAGGTCGTCGATCAGCGAGTTGATCGCCCGCTGCCCCTCCGCCCAGGAGCCGTCCAGCCCCTCGTCGTCGAGCCGCTCGGTGAGCCGGCCGTCCCGACCGACGATCCGGCTGATCCGCCGCAGGTCCAGATACTGCCGCTCCTGGAGCGAGACCACCTCGTTGAAGGCGTCCGCCACCTCACCGGCCGCGCCGGCCCGGCGGGGAAGCCGGACCTTCAGGTCGCCCCGCCCGATCCGTCGCAGTGCCTCGGTCAACTCACCGAGGAGCGCCTCGTTGTCGAGCGCGGACGGATCCGCCACCGACTGCTTCGACGTGGTCATCATTCCTCGCTCAACTCGGGGGGCGCCGGTCCGTGCGGACACACCGGCACCCCATATTGTGCCCGCGCGCGCCGTGGTGCCAGGGTGCGCGACCCGCCAGGTGCCATCGATCGCCCCGTCGACCCGCCCGATCGGCGTCGGGCCGGCACGCCGCGCCGCAAACCTCGCCCGGCTCCCGTGCCATTCGTTTCGACGCGTCCGCCCCCAGCGGTGCCGCTGAGCGACGCGACAGCACCGGATCGTTGATCGGCTTGGCACCCGGCGGTGCGACGGTGGAGGATACGGGGGTGTCAGGCGAGGTTGGGCCCGCGACGGCCGGGGCCCAGGACGGGGCCGTCCGGCGCGTCCGGCTGCCCGCCGACCGGCGCACACCGGCCGCCGCCCGCGCCGTGGTCCGCTCGGTGTTGACCGAGTCACACCTGGACGAGCTGGCCAACGAAGCGCTGCTGCTCACCACCGAGCTGACCACCAACGCCGTCGAGCACGCCCGTACCGAACTGGACATCGAGGTCGTCGCGGACGAGATCGGGCTGACCGTCACGGTCTCCGACTTCGCCCCCGGTTCCGGCGACGAGCTGACCGTCGGCGACCGCAACGACTCCGCCGAGATCAACGAGGTCTCCGTGCGCGGCCGGGGCCTGTTGCTCGTCGACCACTTCGCCAGCCGCTGGGGCACCACGTACCTGCCCACCGGCAAGGGCGTCTGGTTCCGGCTGGACCGCCCCGGCACCGACCTGCCCACCAGCGGAACCATCAGCGAATCGACGCCGGCCAACGCCGGCCCCCGGACGGGCACCGACGGGTCCGCGCCGAGCGCCAGCGCGATGAGCGAACTCATGCAGACCGCCCCCGACCTGTACGGGGACGACCCGTTGCCCGACTTCGCCACCAGCCTGCTCAGCCGGGTCGCCGAGATGGTCGGCGCAGCCGGCGGCACGATCCGCCTGGACCGGGGCGACGGGCAGGGCAGCCAGGTGCTGGCCCGCTTCGGTCGGCCACCCCGCCCCGGCAGCGAACTGCTCCGGGTGCCACTGACTGTGCAGCGCCCGTACGCCGGGGAGTTGGAGTTGGACGCCGCGCCGTCGGCGTACGCCCAACCGTTGGCGGTGCTCACCGCCGAGCGGCTGTCGTTGCACCTGGAGAACGACCGGCTGCGCCGGGCCGACGTCCGCCGGCAGGTGTGGCTGACCTTCCTGGCCGAGGCGAGCGAGCTGCTGGCCCAGTCGCTCGACGTCGACCTGACCATGGCGCTGGTGCCGCAGTTGGTGGTGCCGCGACTCGGTCAGTGGTGCGCGGTGCACACCACCGACGAGTGGGGTCGGCTCCGGCTGGCGGCGGCCAGCCACGCCGACGAGTCGATGCTTCCGCAACTGCACAAGGTGCTGGCCGAGACCGGTCCGGACTCGATTCAGGCCCGCCTGCGCGAGGCGTCCCGCAGCGCGGCGCAGATTCCCCTGGGCGGGCCGATGGAGGGTTTCGCCGTTCCGCTGATCGCGCGCGGGCAGCGACTCGGGACCCTGGCGGTGGGGCGGCACCAGCGGCACCGGCACGACCCGGACGAGGTGGCCGTGTTGGAGGACGTGGCCCGGCGGGCCGCGCTGGCCATCGAGAACGCCCGGATCCACGCGGAACGCCGTCGGGTGGCGCAGACGCTCCAGCAGTCTCTGCTGCCGCCGGTGCTGCCGTTGGTGGACGGGATCGGTTTCGCCGCCGAGTACGTCCCGACCGGCGACGACGCCGAGGTGGGTGGCGACTTCTACGACGTGGTGCCGCTGCCCGACGGGCGCTGGCTGGTGGTGATCGGTGACGTCTCGGGCAAGGGTGTCCAGGCCGCCGCGGTGACCGGGCTGGTCCGGGACGTGATCCGGGTGCTGGTCGGCGACGGCAAACCGTTACCGGAGGCGCTGGCGCGGCTCAACGAGACACTTGTCGAGCGCGGTGGCGGTCGCTACTGCACGCTGGCGCTGGCAGCGGTCGGGCCGGGCGAGGGTGACCAGTTGGACGTCTCGCTGCACCTGGCAGGGCACGACCGGCCGGTGCTGCTTGCCGCAGCGGGCGGCGCCGAGTTCGTCGGCACCGGCGGCACCGCGCTCGGCCTGCTCGACACGATCACCTCGCCGACGGCGGAGATCACGCTCGCGCCGGGCGACTCCCTGATCTTCTACACCGATGGCGTCACCGAGCGGAGGCGCGGCCGGGAGCTGTTCGGCACCGACCGGCTGCGGGACGCCGCCGCGCCCCTGGCCGGATATTCGGCCGACGTGGTGGCCGCCCGGCTGCGCGCCGCGGCGATCAACTTCTCGGTCGAGCCGCCCCGGGACGACATCGCCGTCCTGGTGCTCCGCAACGACGCGACCTGACCGCCGCACGGGCCCCCGGACGTCGGCCCGCTGGGTAGATTGACGGCCATGACGAGCGTTGCGCAGGTCACGTCGTACTCTCGGCCGGCGGTCCGGGCCCTGATCGCCGCGCAGTTCGCGACCATCGGCGGGTTCCTCGCCGTGCTGCTGCTCTACGTCGGACGGATGACGAGCGCCGGCGTCGGCCCGGCCGAGATGCTGACCGGCGCGTACGACCCGAAGGACATCGCCTTCTTCGGTGTGCTCCACCCCGTGGTGGCGGTGCTCTACCTGACGGGTGCGGTGCTCGGGCTGCCGTTGGCGATCGTCGCGGGGGCGGTGGTCGCCCGGGAGCGCGCGGTCCTGCCCCGGGTGACCCGGTCACTGCTGCTGGCCGGTGCGGTGGGCGGCCTGTTGGTAATGGTGGCCCGTCTCACCCCGCCGCTGCTGGACATGCACCGGTGGTGGCTGGACTGACCCTCTGCCGGCCCGGCCTCACAGGCCCCCGGGGAGTCGGCCGGGCGCGAGCCGGTGCTCCGGATCCAGGTGCCGCTTCGCGGCCCGCAACTGGGCCAGGCCGGCCAACTCGCCCCAGAGGTCGACCGCCTGGCGGACCGCCGCCGGAGCGGAGACCACCACGCAGCGACCCTGCCGGGCCAACAGCACCCCTCTGACGGCGGCCAGGATGGACGCCACCCGGTCGGCTGCCAGCGCCCCGGGCAGTGCCGCGTGCACCACGCCCAGCCCGGCGGAGCCGCGCACCGGCACCGGCGCTCCGGCCGCGTCGCGCAGCGCGTAGACGGCGGCGTGCAGGTCGCCGATCGGCACTTCCAGCCGCAGCGCCGTGTCGCCGGGGGCGAACGGGTAGCGGCGCCACCACGTCGGCGCGGAGTGGGCGATCGTCGCCTCCCCGTGCAGCAGCCCGACCAGCCGCTCGGCGCGCTCATTGACGTCGGCGGGACCGCCCTCCAGCAGCACCACCAGGCTGCCGGCCCGGGACGGGGCGCCGGCCCGGCCAGACATCGACGGGTGGCGTTCCCGGGCGGTGGCGGCCGGGTGACCGGGCGGGTACGACGTGCGGGGGCGGGGGGTGCCTCCGGGCAGGTCCAGCTCGATGGCCGACGGCTCCAGCCGAGCGGCGAGGATCGTCCGGACCAGGTCGTGCACCTCCAACGGCGTCCACACCGGGCGGGACACCCAGAGCCTGCTCGCCGGCACCGGCTGCACCCGCAGGCTCGCCGACACCAGCACGCCGAGAGCGCCCTGGGAGCCGCAGAGCAGGCGGGCCAGGTCGAGCCCGGGCGCGCCGCCGCCGACGCTGATCAGCTCGCCGTCGGCGGCGAGGTAACGCACACCGAGCAGTTGGTCGCAGGGGCTGCCGTGGCGGTGGCGCAGCGGGCCGGCCTCGCCGGCGGCGAGCACACCGCCCAGTGTCGCGCCGGGTGAGGGTGCATCCATGGCGAGCCGCTGCCCGGTGCGCTCCAGGGTGGCCTGCACCGCCCGCAGTGGAGTGCCGGCACCCACGTCGGCCACGAGCGAGTCGACCGGCTCGTGACCGATGCCGGCCAGCCGACCGGTGTCGAGCAGGATGTCGACCTGAACGGGGGCGGCGCCCCAGTCGATCTTCGTGCCCGCGCCTCGGGGCACCACAGTCAGATCGTGCACGGCGGCCAGCCGCAGCACCTCGGCGGCGGCGTGCGGGCCGCCCGGGACGGCGACCCAGCGCGCCGGTCGCCCCGCCACCTCGTCGGCGGGCCCGGCCAGCCGGGAGAACGGTGGACCGCAGATCGCCGCCAACCGCCGGGTGATCTCGAGGGCTCCGGACCGGCCTAGGGAACTCGCTGCTGCCGCCATGCCGGCCATCGTACATGTGTTCGAAAGCCGTGGAGGCGAGTATCGGGATGCCGCTGGTCCGGCGCGCTGCGGCTGCCGGCCGGTAACGTGGCCGCCGTGACCACCGAGACTGCCCCGCCCGCGGCGAAGCGGGTGCCCAGCGAGCGCACCCACCACGGCGACACCGTCGTTGACGAGTACGCCTGGCTCGCCGCCAAGGACGACCCGGAGACGATCGCCTACCTGACCGCCGAGAACGAGTACACCGACGCGCGCACCGCACACCTGGCCGACCTGCGGGCCGACCTGTTCGAGGAGACTCGCCGACGCACCCAGGAGACCGACCTGTCAGTGCCGACCCGCAAGGGCGGGCACTGGTACTACACCCGGACGGTCGAGGGACAACAGTACGGAGTGCAGTGTCGCCGGGCGGTCCGCGACGGTGAGACCGACCCGCCGGTCAGCGCGGACGGCGCCCCGCTCGACGGCGAGGAGGTGCTGCTCGACGGCAACCTGCTGGCCGAGGGGCACGACTTCTTCTCGCTCGGCGCGTTCGACGTCAGCCCGGACGGTCGCTGGCTGGCCTACTCCACCGACTTCTCCGGTGACGAGCGGTTCACCCTGCGGGTGAAGGACCTGACCACCGGCGAGCTGCTGCCGGACGAGGTTCCTGACACGTTCTACGGCACCGCCTGGTCGTCGGACGCCTCGGTGCTGTTCTACGTGACTGTGGACGACGCCTGGCGACCGAACCGGGTCTGGCGGCACACCATCGGCTCCGCCGCCGCCGACGACGTGGTGGTCCACCAGGAGGACGACGAGCGGTTCTGGGTGGGGGTGGAGCTGACCCGGTCGGAGAAGTTCATCCTCATCGACGTGCACAGCAAGGTGACCAGCGAGGTGCTGGTGATCCCCGCCGGCAACCCGACCGGCGCGCCGGCTGTGATCGCCCCCCGCCGACAGGGCGTCGAATACACGGTGGAGCACCACGGCCACCGTTTCCTGATCCTGCACAACGACGGCGCGGAGGACTTCGCGCTGGCGTTCACCTCGGCGGACGTACCGGGCGACTGGGTGCCGCTGATCGAACACACCCCCGGCACCCGACTGGAGGCCGTCGACGCCTTCGCCAATCACCTGGTGGTGTCGCTGCGCACCGACGGGCTCACTGGGCTGCGGGTGCTGCCGGTGGGCAGTGACGACGGGTACGACATCGACTTCCCCGAGCCGCTCTACAGCGTCGGGTTGGACGCCAACCCGGAGTACCGCACCGGCCAGGTCCGGCTGCGCTACTCCTCGCTGATCACCCCCGACTCGGTGTACGACTACGACCTGGTCACCCGGCAGATGGTGCTGCTCAAGCAGAAGCCGGTGCTGCCCGGTCCGGACGGGCGACCGTACGACCCGGCCGAGTACGAGCAGCACCGTGACTGGGCGCTCGCCGACGACGGCACCCGGGTGCCGATCTCACTGGTCTGCCGCGTCGGCACCCCCCGGGACGGCTCGGCGCCCTGCGAGCTGTACGGCTACGGCTCCTACGAGGCCAGCATGGACCCGTGGTTCTCGGTGGCCCGACTGTCCCTGTTGGACCGGGGCGTGGTCTTCGCGGTGGCGCACACCCGGGGCGGCGGTGAACTGGGCCGACGGTGGTACGACCAGGGCAAGCTGCTGGCCAAGAAGAACACCTTCACCGACTTCGTGGCGTGCGCCCAGCACCTCGTCAAGGCCGGCTGGACGGCCAGCGACCGGCTTGTCGCCCGGGGCGCATCGGCTGGTGGCCTGCTGATGGGCGCGGTGGCCAACCTCGCGCCGGACGCGTTCGCCGGGATCGTGGCGCAGGTGCCGTTCGTGGACGCGCTCACGTCGATCCTCGACCCGTCGCTGCCGCTGACCGTCACCGAGTGGGAGGAGTGGGGCAACCCCCTCGACGACCCCGAGGTGTACGCGTACATGAAGTCCTACACCCCGTACGAGAACGTGGCCGCTGTTGACTATCCCGCGATCCTCGCGGTGACCAGCCTCAACGACACCCGGGTGCTCTACTCGGAGCCGGCGAAGTGGATCGCCCGGCTGCGGGCGGTCGCTCCGGGCGGCGACTACCTGCTGAAGACCGAGATGGGTGCCGGGCACGGCGGCCCGAGCGGACGCTACGACTCGTGGCGCGAGGAGGCGTTCATCAACGCCTGGATCCTGGACCGCATCGGCCACGCCTGACCCGACGGGTCGGCATGATCGCGTTCGGTGGTGGGAGTGGTCCCCTCGGCAGCTCTGGGAGACCACCCACTCCGACGATCGGGCACGATCATGGCCGGGTCGCGCATGCGCGGCCCGGCCTTTCCGGGTCGTGGCGGATGTCGCGGCCTAGACTTCCGGGGTGACCGGGGCTACGGATAGTGACGGCGGAGCGGCCGAGGACGTCCGCCGACCGAGCGTGGCGGCGGTGGCGCGGGACCGCCGGGTCTGGCTGATCCTCGCGGTGGTCGCCGGGCTGCTGGTCTGCTGTTGTTCGGCAGTGGTCGGCGCCTTGATCGCACTCTCCTCCGGCCTGCTCGCCGCCTGACCCGAGGGCTGGGTCAGGCCGGCCGGCGGGGGCGGTTCGGATCAGGTCGTCCGCAGCTCGTCCAACGCGGTGCTGGCGCGCAGGAAGAGCAGGCCGACACCGACCGTCACCAGCACCGCCGCCAGGGCGCCGGCGCCGAGCCACGCCAGGTGCTCCAGAGGTACGGGAACGGCTCGCTGCACCGCGGGGTAGTACACGATCCGGGAGTACTGGTCCCGGGTGGCAGGGTCGTCGCAGAGCGCGGCCGGGGCATCGCAGATCAACGTCGACCCGCCGCCCTCCGACACGTCCGCGACGAGCCCTCGGCCGAGCAGCGTGCCAACGGTGAGCGCGAGCAGGATCGCCGGCACGGCCGGCACCAACGCCTGCCAGGCCACCGAACGGCCCAGCGTGGCGCGGGGCACCCCGGTGGCGACCAACGCGGCGTAGGCGCGGCGTCGGGCGACGATCCCCTCGACCAGCGCGACGATCAGCCCGCCCGTCGCGATCAGGATGGCCACGGCGATCGCGCCGTCGACGAGATCCATCGTCGACAGGTAGAAGGGGTTGGCGCCACCGTCCGCCCCGGCGAGTCGGCTCTGCTCCCGCTCGATCTGGTCCTTGGTGGCGAAGTAGGCGCGCTGGGCTGCCGCACCCGCGCCGAAGATCAGGGCGGCGAGCAGCGCCGCGAACGTGCGGCTGCCCGCCCACGGATCGGCCATCAGCCGGCCCGCCGCGAGCAGGGCAGCCGGCCTGCGGGCGTGCCGACGTAACAACCGCCCGCAGTGGTACGACAGCCAGCCGGTGCCGATCACCACACCGATCATCGCCGCGAGCGCGCCCACCACGAACAGCAGTGGCACCAGCCGGTCCGCCATCTGCACGTCGGCGACCCTGTTGACCACCGGCCGGATCAGCGCGAACGAGACCACGCCGAACCCGATCAGGAGCCCGGCCCACGGGCCCGGCCCGCGCTCGCGGGCGGCCTTACGACTCAGCCCGAGCGGGCTGGTGGTGACCGTACGCAGCATCAGGGCGGTGGCCAGCGCCGCCACGACCGGCAGACCGAGCACCACGCCGGCCAGCGCGCCGGTCGACGGCAGCACGTCGGTGGGCAGGGCCAGTCGACCTTGCGCGTCCGGGCGGTGCAGCAGGTCGCGGCCGACCAGGTAGACACCCAGCCCGACGAGCGTGCCGAGCAGCGCGGCCACGCCGGTCTCCAACACCACAAGTCTGGTGACCTGGCCCGGAGTGGCACCGGCCAACCGCAGCGCGGCCAACCGGCGATCCCGGGCCGGCGCGCCGAGCCGCGCGCACTGACCGGCCAGCGCCAGCACCGGGACCATCAGCATCAGCAGCGCGAACGCCGTACCGCCGCGCAACCCGGGCTCCCGCAGCAGCGCGTTGCGGTACTGCTCGGACTGCTCCCAGGCATCACCGGCGGGTTTCTCGATGGCCAGCACGGTGAGCGCCGCGAGCCCGGCCAGGGTGGCCAGCAGGGCGCTGAGCGCGGTGAGCACCACCCGGGCGGTGTCGGTGCGGGTGCCGGCGAGCGCGAGGCGGAGCAGCGTCGTCGGCCTCACCGGGCGCCGCCGGCCAGCGGCACGTCGAGCCCCAGGCCGGTGTGGTCCACCAGGCCGTCACGCAGCACGATCTCCCGATCCGCGTACGCGGCGATCCGCGGCTCATGGGTGACCAGCACGACCGCGGTGCGCTGCTCGCGGGCGAGCCGGACCAGTTGGGTGAGGACCTGCTCGCCGGTGAGCGTGTCCAGTGCGCCGGTCGGCTCGTCGGCGAAGAGCACCCGAGGCTCGGTCACCAGCGCCCGCGCCGTGGCGCAGCGTTGCTGCTGACCCCCGGACATCTCACCTGGCCGGACGTCGGCCACCTCGGCCACCCCGAACCGTTCCAGCCAGGTGAGCGCCGCCGTCCGTGCCTCTCGCCGCCCCGTGCCGGCGAGGAGCAGAGGAAGTGCGACGTTCTCGGCGGCGGTCAACTCGGCAACCAGCTGACCGAACTGGAACAGCACCCCGAACTCGGTGCGCCGCAGCCGGGACCGGGCCGCCTCCGACCAGGTGTCGATGCGGTGCCCACGCCAGGTGACCTCGCCGGCGTCCGGCCGGAGAATCCCGGCCAGGCAGTGCAGCAGTGTCGACTTGCCGCAGCCACTCGGCCCGGTGACGGCGACGATCTCGCCCTCGGCCAGGTCGAGCGTCACGCCGCGCAGTGCGGGCGTCGGGCCGTACGCCCGAACCACGCCGCGAGCCTGGAGTTGCGTCACGGATGCACCTCCCGGTGCCAGTCGGCGACCCGGAGCAGGGTGGCGTGCAGCCACCGCAGATCCGCGTCGAGGTGGGCTATCGCGAAATCGGCCGCGACCACGTCGCTGAGGGTGGCGGCCGGTTCGCCCTTGACCGCGGTCAACTCACGCAGCCGTGCGGTGTGCGCTGCCCGCTGGGCGATCAGGTACGACCGGGCCCGATCGACATCAGCGACCAGCAGCGCGACCACTACCTTGGCGAAGAGCGTGCTGGCCACGTACGGCATTGGTGCTTCCACAGTGGACAACCACTGGTCCAGCGCGTCCCGCCCCTGGTCGGTCAGCTCGTACGCCGTGCGATCCGGTCCGGCCACGCGGTCCTGGCCGGCGGCAGCCACCAGCCCGTCCCGTTCGAGGCGGCCGAGAGTGGCGTAGACCTGCCCGAAGGCCAACGGCCGAGCGCGCGGCAGCCGCTCGTCGTGCGCACGCTTCAGTTCATACCCGTGCCGGCTGCCCCCAGCGAGCAACCCGAGCAGAACATGCGGCGTAGACACCCCGCCCACTATTCACCCAGCGAATACCCAAGTCAACAACCCACCCACCCCCACCCCCACCCCGTTGATCATGAAGTTATTGCGCCGACACGCCGAGATCGAGGGCAATAACTTCATG
>NZ_JBEZEH010000032.1:0-41889 GCF_040648775.1 Micromonospora sp. NPDC049089 | reverse complement strand
CGCGGTGCCGATCTTCGCCCTCTTCGCTGCCGGGGTCACACTGCGCGGCACCGACCTGGGCGCCCTGCTGAGCGACCCGATCGTGATCGCCATCGTCGCCGCCCTGGTGTTCGGCAAGAGCATCGGCATCTTCGGCTCGACCTACCTGCTGGCCCGGTTCACCCGCGCCGAACTGGACGAGGACATCACCTGGACCGACCTGCTCGGAATCGCCCTGCTGGCCGGCGTCGGCTTCACCGTCTCGCTGCTCATCGGCGACCTGGCGTTCGGGGCCGGAAGCACGGCCGACGACCGGGTCAAGGCCGCCGTGCTGCTCGGTTCGCTGATCTCCGCCGGGCTGGCCGCCACCGTGCTCAGCCGCCGAAACGCGGCGTACCGGAGGGTGGCGCAGCGGGAGCGGTTGGACGCCGACGGGGACGGCGTACCCGACGTCTACCAGCACCCCGACGCCCGCTGACCACGCCGGCGCTGCCCGACGGAACCATGGCGCCGAGGGGTGGCGCGGCGCGGGTTCGCCGTCGTGCCGCGCCGCCGCACCAACCGCGCGCGCTCGCGCTCAGTGGCGACGGTCGGCGGGCGGCAGGTCCTCGGTCTCCTCGACCAGTGCCTCGGCCGTCGGCCCGGTGAGGTCGTCGCCCGGCACCGCCACCGCCTCGACGCGATCCTGCTCGTCGGGCTTGCCGCCGCGCGGCGGCTCCGGGGCGGTGGCACCGCCGGCGTAGCCGTACTCGTTCGGTTCGTCGTGCCGGCTCATCTGGTCATCCTCCCGCTCTTCCCGTTTCACCTGTCGAGGCCAACGGTAGGTGGTGATCGTCCCCGGCGCAGCGCCCCGCTGATTGTCGACCGGACCACGGGGGTGAGCTGCCGAGCGCCGCCCCGAGCAGCTGACGCAGGGCGATGATCGCCACCGCGCCGGCCAGGCCGTTCCAACCCGGTTCGCCGGCGAGCCGGAGCAGGCCGGCCCCGACGAGCAGGTCCAGCAGTACCCGGACGCCGCTGCGCAGCGCCCCGGTGGTGAGCGTGGTGAGCACCCCGGCGACCAGCGCCAGGGCGGTGACCGTCGTGACCAGGGCGCCCATCACGCTCGACGCTCCCCCTCGGCCACCTGACGCTGCTCCTGACGGATCTCGCGGCCCAGGAAGTAGTTCAACGCCGTTCGGATCGTCGCGATGGCGGCCAGTTGGCCGATCTGCGTGAACGACGGGGACACCGCCGTACGCAGCACGTCGGCCGCCAACTGGAATTCCAGGCCGAGGGTCAGAAAGCGGCCCAGCGACAGCCGGATCGACGTGAAGCGGGCGGCGCTGCGGTGTCGCAGCCCTTCGACCACGAACCGCACCGCCGCCCACACCGCGCCAACGAAGATCACCAGCGCGCCGGCCACCTCGACCACGGCAACCAGCACCTGGTCGCCCTGACGCAACAACTCGGCCGGCTCCACCCCGGGCCGATACCCGCCCTCCGGGCAGCTAGTCGGCGCTCAGGTCAGCTCGTTCACCGCCTCCAGGATCAGCCAGAGACCCGAGATGGCGAAGAGGATCGCGGCACCGTACTTGATGGTCTTCTCCGGCAACCGCCGGCCGAGCATCCGGCCGACCAGGATGGCCAGCGCGTCCGCGGCCACCATGCCGATGGTGGAGCCGAGCCAGACGCCGAACCAGCCGTACTTGGTGGCGAGCGTGATCGTGGCGAGCATCGTCTTGTCGCCCAGCTCAGCGAGGAAGAACGCCACCGACACCGCCACCAGCGCGGTCTTGTTGGTCTTCTCCGCCTTGCGCTTCTCCTCCTCGGTGAGCTTGTCCCCGCGTAACGTCCACGCACCGAACCCGAGGAACGCCACGCCGGCGACCAGGGAGATCCACTCGGTCGGCAGCACCGCCCCGAGACCCGCGCCGATGGCGACCGACGCCAGGTGCACCACAGCGGTGGCGACCGTGATGCCGATCAGCACCGGAATCGGTTTGAACCGCGTGGCGAAGGTCAGCGCCATCAGCTGGGACTTGTCCCCCAGCTCGGCGACGAAGATGACGCCGAAGCTGACGACCAGCGCGGCGAAAAATCCCTCCATGACGTCCTTCCCGTTCACGCCGGGAGGAGGTACAGGGGCGCCCTCGACCCGGCTGCAACAGCCTGAGTCGAAGGTCTCGCCCGCCCCGAGAAAACCGGGGCCGCGTGGCCGGATGCGGAACGCACCAGTATGTCGACCACGACATTGGGGGCTACTCCCCTTCGCGCGTTCAGCCTATCGGATCACCCCCGGACCGGCCGAGCCGGGTGAACAGACTCACCGCGCCCGCGCCAGCGTGACACCGAAGAGCCCGTCCGGATCGGTCCAGAACTCCGCCGTGGCGAAGCCGGCCGCGGCCAGCTCCGCGGCGATCCCCTCCCGGTGGAACTTCGCCGAGACCTCGGTACGCAACTCCTCCCCCGCCGCGAAATCGACTGTCAGCCCCAGCACCCGCACGCTCATCGGCCGGGTCGCCCGCAACCGCATCTCGATCCACTCGTGGTCGGGATCCCACACGGCGACGTGCGCGAACGCGGCCGGGTCGAAATCGGCGCCCAACTCCCGATTGATCACGTGCAGCACGTTGCGGTTGAACTCGGCGGTGACCCCGGCGGCGTCGTCGTACGCCGGCACGATCACCGACGGGTCCTTCACCAGGTCCGTGCCGAGCAACAACCAGTCGCCGACCTCCAGAGCGGCGCGCATCGCCGTCAGGAACTCGGCCCGCTCGGCAGGCAACAGGTTGCCGATGGTGCCGCCGAGGAACACCACCAACCGCCGACCGCCGGTGGGCAGCCGGTCCAGTTGCCGGGTGAAGTCCCCCACGATGCCCCGCACCCGCAGGCGGGGATAGTCGGCCGCGATCTGGGCGGTGGACCCGCGCAGCGCACTGACCGACACGTCGAGGGGGACGAACGTGCCCAGCCCACCGCGGCGGGTGAAGGCGTCCAGCAGCAGCCGGGTCTTCTCCGACGAGCCGGAACCCAACTCGATGAGCGTCTTGGCCCCGGTCAGCGTCGCGATGTCGGGAGCGTGCACGGCCAGCACGGCCCGCTCGGCCCGGGTCGGGTAGTACTCGGGCAGTCGGGTGATCTCCTCGAAGAGTTCGCTGCCCCGGGCGTCGTAGAACCACTTCGGCGGCAGCCACTTCGGCTCGGCGCTCAGCCCGGCCCGGACGTCGTCGCGCAGGCCACGCTCCAGGTCGCCCTCTTCGAGGTAGATCTCCAGGGGTTCCGCTGTCATCGGTTCGCTCCTTTCGTTCGATCAGCCGTTTCGTGCCTGCCCGGCCCCGCTCACCGGGTCGGCAGTGGACGTACCCGCACCTCACCCGGGGTGGCGACGAGGAGGTGCCCCTCCGGCACCGACCGCCACCCGGGATCGTCGTCATGCGGTTCGGACGCGAGCAGCACCGAACCTGGCGACTCGCGCACCGACAACGCGTGCCCCGCCACGCTGGCCACCACCCGATGCCCGTCGGTGAGCAGCAGGTTGAGCCGCGACCCGGGGGCGGCGGCGGCGACCTCGGTCACCGTCCGCCCGAGCGCCTCTACCGGGTCGGCGCCGGCGCGCAACCGATGCCGCACCAGCGCCCAGAGCAGCGCCGAGTCGGTCGAGGCGTCCAGAGTGAGCAGGTCACGCACCGGCAGACCGGCGGCGAGCGGCACCACGGCGTCCGGCCAGCCGCGGACCACACCGTTGTGGCTGAACAGCCACCGCCCCTCCGCGAAGGGCGCCGCCGCACCGTCGAGCACCGCCATCCCGACCGTGGCCGAGCGCACCGCCGCCACCACCGCCGCGCTGCGGGTCACCGCCGCCAGTTGGGCGATGGTCGGGTCGCTCCAGATCGGCTGCGCCCGCCGGTACCGCACCGGCTCACCCTCACCCGGGTACCAGCCGACACCGAACCCGTCGGCATTGATCGTGCCGCCGCCACGCATGTCGCGAGGCGCCCAGGACTGCCGCACCAGCGAGTGCGGAGGGTCGAACAACAACTCGGCCAGGGTGACCGGCGGCCCCAGGTAGGCCAGGTGGCGACACATCAGCGCCCCCGGCCCGCCGCCGGGCCGCCGGTCGTGCGGCGACTCACCGGTACGACTCGTCCGGTCGCGCGTCCCGGGCGCAGCGGAAACCGCTGAAGATCTGCCGGCGGATCGGATAGTCCCAGTTACGGAAGGTGCCCCGGCAGGCAGAGCGGTCGGTGCCGAACGAACCACCACGCAGCACCCGGTGATCGCTGCCGAAGAAGACCTCCGAGTATTCCCGGTAGGGGAACGCGGCGAACCCCGGATGCCCGTCGAACGCTGTCGAGGTCCACTCCCAGACATCGCCGATGAGCTGGTGCACACCCAACGGCGAGGCGCCGCCCGGGTACGCGCCCACCGGCGCCGGCCACAGATGGCGTTGGTCGAGGTTGGCGTGCGCCTCGGTCGGGTCGTCGTCCCCCCAGGGGTAACGACGCGAGCGCCCGGTCGTCGGATCCCAGCGGGCCGCCTTCTCCCACTCCGCCTCGGTCGGCAGCCGCTTGCCCGCCCACGCCGCGTACGCCTGCGCCTCGTACCAGCACACATGAACCACCGGCTCGTCGGCGCGGACGCGCGCCCACTGACCGAAGCGCCGATACGACCAGTCGTCGCCGTCGGAACGCCAGTGCATCGGGGCGGTCAGCTGCTCCCGAACCCGATGCTCCCAGCCGGCATCGCTCCACCAGCGCTGTTCGGTGTAGCCGCCGTCGGCGATGAAGGCCGCGTACTGGCCGTTGGTCACCGGAGCGGCGTCGATGACGTACGCCGGGAGGTCGACCCGGTGCGCCGGACGTTCGTTGTCCAACGCCCACGGATCGGTGTCGGTGCCCATGGTGAACTCGCCGGCCGGCACCAGCACCTCCGCGCCGACCCGGACCGACGGCTCGGGCGGCGCCGGGGCGCGCAGCACCGCCGGCCCCGAACGCAGCTGGTGGGTGGCGAGCATGGTCTCGTCGTGCTGCTGCTCGTGCTGCACGATCATGCCGAAGGCGAACCCGTCGGCGACCAGCGGCCGCTCGGTGAAGGTCACCGCGTCGAGCAGGTCGTGCACCTTGTCCCGAACGGTGGCCAGGTAGGCGCGCGCCTCCGCGGGCGGCAAGAGGGGCAGCGCGGGGCGGTCCCGGCGCGGCTGCTTGAACGCGTCGTACAACTCGTCGATGTCGCACCGGACCGGCTCCCGGCCCCCGACGTCCCGGACCAGCCAGAGCTCCTCCTGGTTACCGACATGGGCGAGGTCCCAGACCAACGGCGACATCAGCGGTGAGTGCTGGCGCATCAGGTCGGCGTCGTCGACCGCCTCGGTCAGCACCGCGGTGCGGGCGCGGGCCCGCGCCAACTCCACAGCGATGTGGTCGCGCAACCGCTCGCCGTCGACCCGGCCCGCCTGCGGGCCTCGCACCACCGGCTCACTCCTCGCGCTCACTGGTGTCTCCTCTCCGCGGCGGCCAGCCGCTGGCGTAGCCCTCGCCGGATCTCGTCGTGGGTGCTGGCCGGCAGCTCCAGTCGTGGCATGGTGCTCACGGCCAGGTCGAGCAGGGCCGCCGCGGCAGCGGCCAGCGCCGGGTCGGCCAGGCCGTGTCGGGCGGCGGCCGACCAGCGGTGCGCCACCGGCGTGGCGATCGTGTACGCCTCGCGCACGGTGCCCGGGTCAGCGAACAGGGCGGTCAGCACCGCCAGTGGCAGCCGCCAGCCCCGATCGGGTTGGGCGTCGAGGTAGCGCAGCTCCAGGTAGCCGCGCGGCCGTACCGGCGGAAAAAGAGTGCTGACGTGGTAGTCGAGGTCATCGGTGGTGGGCGGTCGTGGCAGCGCGCCGTCGAGCCAGTCGGCGAAGGTCACCCCGGGCGGCGCGGCCCAGTCGGCGCCGTGTCGGCGCAGACAGAGCAGCGGCGCGGCGAGCACGTAGCTGATCCAGGAGTCGATCGGATCGTCCTCGGTTCGGAAGGGCGACCAGACCGGGCGGGTGCGAGCCGGGTCGATGGCCAGCCAGGCGGCCATCCGGGCGGAGGCCCAACCGGTGCGCCGCCCAGCGTGTCGGGTGGCGGAGGCGAACGCCGCGAGCAGTGGGGGCCCGACCGCGTGGGCCGCGGCCCACCGGGCAGGGACCTGGTCCGGCTCACCGGCGTCGAGGCAGATCTGCAGGCCGGCGGTGCTGTACATCATCGTGCGGCCGGCCGGGCCGTGGCGGTCGAAGGCTCCGCGCATCGCGCGGTAACGGGGAGTTTCCACCACCGGGCGGGGCCGTCGGTGGGGGTCGATGCCGCTGCTGCCGAGGATCAGCCCGGCGGCGGCCAGCAGGTCGGTGACCTGGGCGATGTCGGCCTCGGTGGCGCGGATCAACACGGCGACCGAGGGGCGGGGCGGGGTGGAGATCTCCAACTGGCCACCCGGCTCCAGGGTGACCATGCCGCCGTGCCGCAGCGGCTCGGCTGGGCTGGTGGCATCCAGCGTGGCGGGGCTGTGCCGCCCCAGCGCCGCCCGCAGCCGCGTCGCGTCGACGGGGCGGGCGGGATCGGCGGCGTCGTGCACTGTCCATTCCAGTTCGACGCCGGTGTGGATGGGTGGGCCGGTCTTGAAGCAGATCCGGGCGAGGTGTCGGACTGCGGCTGCGGACTCGCGCAGGATGGCGCTGCGGTCCAGGTCGGATGACGTCACCAAGGGTCGGGCCCCCTCTCCGTGTGCCAGGTCCGGCACACTCTGCCACCGTAAACCCACCCACCGACACCGTCGGAGGCGTGCACGGTGCCACCAACCTCTGTCTAACAGACGAATTTCCGAAGCAGGGCGGAACCAAACCGCTCCCACCCCCGACTGGTCAGCCGTCGGCGCGGTGGCCCGGTCCCGGCGGTGACGGCGGGGCTTTCCCCGAAGGGGACGGCCTGCGCTTCGCCGACTCGGAGGGTGTGACCTTCGCCGGCTCGGACGGCTTCGTCTCGGGTACCAGCCGCTGGCAGTACGCCTCGACCTCGGCAGGGCCGCCGGCGGCGGTCACCAGCTTCTGGAAACCCGGCGTGCGCAGTGCCTTCTCCCGCTGCTCGGGCTTCTTCGCCCGCCACGCCCGGCACAGTCCGTGCACCTGGCCGGCGGTGGTGGGACCGGCCGGCGGCGTGGCGGTGACCGACGGCGACGCACCCGGCGGCGACGCGAGGCCGGGACCCACCGACCGATCGGGCTCGGCCGACCGGGACGTGCCCTGGTGCGGCGAGGGTGACGGGCGCGACGGTGCCGGTGCGACCGGGTCCGGCCCCCGCTCCTGGGTGACCGCGGCGAAGGCGGCTCCGGCGGTGGCGGTGGCTGCCACCGCGCCGATCCAGGCCACCGCGCCGGTGGTCATCCGGCGACGGCGTGGCCGCTGCGGCACGGCCGGCGGGTTGACCCGGGCGGCCCGGAACGCGGCCACCGCGGCGTCCTCCCCGGCCAGTTCGCCAGGGCGGACGGGGCCGGCCGCCGCGGCGAGCAGCGCGGCCACCGGCTCGGCTGGGGGCACGTCGCGGGCGCTCAGGTGCGCCTCAGGTGAGTTCGCGTCCACTGCGGCGCGGGGGCCCTGATCCAGCGTGGCGTCCGGCCGGGCAGAGGCCGCGTCGAGCAGCCGCTCGGTGTCGGCGTGGTCGGCCCGCCGGAACGGGTTCATCGGGAGTCCTCTCACGTCAGCCGTCCACCGGTTCGACGTGCGATGCCCGCACGGCGGGGTTGCTCCCCACCCGCTGCGGTGGCACCCCCTCGACCCCGAGCGACGACTCGGCCGGGCTCTGCCGCTCCAACAGGACCGCGAGCCGGCGTAGGCCACGGTGGGCGGCGGTCCGCACGGCGCCGGCCCGGCGGCCCAGCACACGGCCGGCGGATCCCGCGTCCAGCCCGATCACGGCCCGCAGCAGGACGGCTTCGGCCTCCCGGGGCGGGAGGGTGGCGATCAGCGCGAGGGCGGTCTCGGTGCCGAGCGTCTCGCTGGCTCGCTCGGCGGTGTCCGCGTCGCTGGCGAGCTCGGCGAGCGCCTGCACCGGGACCGGGAGCGAGGGGCGGCGGCGCATCCGGCGCAGGTGGTCCATCGCGCGGTTACGGGCGATGGTGACCGCCCAGGCCCGGAACTCGCCCCCGGTGAAGCCGGGCAGGTCCCGGGAGATCTGGAGCCAGGTCTCGCTGGCGACGTCCTCGGCGTCGGCCCCGACGAGCGCGGTCAGGTACCGCAGCAGCCCGGGCTGGAGGCTGCGATAGAGAAAGCGGAACGCTTCCTCGTCCCCGGCCTGCGCGGCGGTCACCACCTCCGACAGGTCGGCGGTCATGCGCGGTCCACGCATCGTTCGAGGCGTGTCGGCCCGACCAGCCGGGCTGGCGCGCACCACGAGGCACGAGTCGTCCGCCCGATCAGCACCGGTACCGCACCGCCCTCCACCGCTCTGATTGTGCCCGCGACCACGATTGTCGGGGCGGCGTGTCCGGGGGCCGACGCCAGGGTGGTCGGTCGGCGCGCTGCGCGCCGAGGTAGCCGGGAGGGCCCGAGCCGGGCTAACGCTAAAAGGGGGCTCACGACGCGACAAGTCGGCGTCGTGTCACGGAAGAGTGACAATTATCAACCCGACTCGACGGCGCGTCGTCGTAACGGGCAGTACGCGACGGACGCCAAGCACGCCTGGAGGCGGTTTCTTGCCACCATTGACGACCTGAGCGACGGAAATAGTCGCTTTTCGTGACAGTGCACATCCACACCGTCACGAAGGGCTGGCGTCCACACAGGTCAGGCCGGATCAGCCGGTCTGAACCAGCCGACCGGCGGCCCTGCCACGGTGCGCCGCCCCGCGCCACTCTAGGTACGGTAATGCGGTGTTGTCATCGGAGGTCGTACTCAGCGGTCGCTACCGCTTGGACGAACGTGTCGCCACGGGCGGCATGGGCGACGTTTGGCGTGCCTCCGACCTGATCCTCGGCCGGCAGGTGGCGGTCAAGGTTCTCCTGCCGGCGCTGGTCTCCGATCCCGATTTCATCGCCCGGTTCCGGGCCGAGGCCCGGATCATGGCGGCGCTGCGGCACCCCGGCATCGTGCAGGTCTTCGACTGCGGTGCGGACGACCTCCCCGACGGCGGGCGGGCGGACTACCTCGTCATGGAGTTCGTCGCCGGCGAGCCGCTGTCCAAGCGGATCGAGGCGGCCGGGCGGCTCGACGTGGCCGAGACGATGTCGATCGTGGCCCAGGCGGCCGCAGCGCTCAACGCTGCGCACCGCGGCGGCATCGTGCACCGCGACGTCAAGCCCAGCAACCTGCTGGTGCAGGAGGACGGCACTGTCGTCCTGGTGGACTTCGGCGTGGCCCGCTCCACCGACATCACCAGCATCACCAGCACCAACGCGGTGCCGGGCACCGCCCTCTACATGGCTCCCGAGCAGGCCGCCGGAAGGCCGGTCAGCGGCGCCACCGACATCTACGCCCTGGGCGCGGTCACCTACTGCTGCCTGACCGGCAGTCCGCCGTTCACCGGCGACAATCCACTCCAGGTCGCCGTGCGGCACCTGGACGACGAGCCGCCGGAGCTGCCGCACGACATTCCGGAGGCGGTCCGCGCCCTGGTGTCGCGGGCCCTGGCAAAGGATCCGCTGGAGCGGTTCACGAGCGGAGCGGCGATGGCCGAGGCCGCTCGGACGGCGGTCACCGGCGGCGAGCCGCCGACCGCGATGGCCGGGCCGGTCGCGCTGCGCGACGCTGGGCCGGGCACCCGGGACGGACGTGCCGGCCGGGGCGGCGGTGGCGGACGGGCGCCAGCGACGGCGGGGTCCGCTCGTCGGCGCGGCGGCGGCCATGCTGGTCGCGCTGGTCGGGCTCGGCGCGGCGCTGGCCGCGACGCGTGACGTCGGCGACAACCCGGCGGTCAATCTGCCGGCCACCTCGCCGACGGTGGCGCCGAGCGGCCCCGTCGACCTGCCCGCGGCGAACGAGCAGATCACCAGCGTCGAGCCGGGCCGGCCGGACCGGCCGCACGTCCCCGGCAACTCCCCGTCGGCGTCGGTCTCCGCCACGCCGACCCCGCAGCCGAGCCAGACCGTCAACTCGCCGACGCCGTCGGTGGGCGTCACCTCGGCACCGCCGCCCACCAGCGCGGCGCCGACGACGGCCGCGCCGCCGACGACCAGCGCGCCCGCTGATCCACCCGCCACCTCCAGTGCGCCGGTCGAACCGGAGGTGCCGGCGGGCGGTTGATCCGACCGCCGCGCCGACCCCCGCCAGTCCCATCAGCACCGATATCCCCAAAACGGACTTACGGCGCCGAAGACGCCTCTAGGCTCTCAGCAGGCTATTTACACCATCTGCCGCGGGAGCCTGGGTGAGCGCTGAAAAGCTGGTCGTGATCGGTCAGGGGTACGTCGGACTGCCGCTGGCCATGCGGGCCGTCGAGGCGGGCCTCGATGTTGTCGGTCTCGACGTCGACGCCGACCGGGTGAAGCGTCTCGCCTCCGGCGAGTCGTTCGTCGAGGACATTCCGGCCGACCGGCTGGGCCGCGCGTTGGGCAGCGGCCGCTACCACCCGAGCACCGAGTACACCGACGCCGCCGGGTTCGACATCTGCGTCATCACGGTGCCGACTCCGCTGCGCGACGGGACCCCGGACCTGAGCTTCGTCGAGCAGGCCGGCACCGGTATCGGCCCGTACGTACGCCCGGGCTGCACGGTGATCCTGGAGTCGACCACCTATCCGGGCACGACCGAGGAGTTGCTGCGCCCGCTGTTGGAGTCGGCGAGCGGCCTGACCAGCCCCGGTGACTTCCACCTCGGCTACAGCCCTGAGCGGATCGACCCGGGCAACCCGACCTGGCGCCTGGAGAACACCCCGAAGGTGGTCTCCGGTGTGGATGCGGCGGCGCTGGCCCGGGTGGACGCGTTCTACCAGCGCCTCGTGGAACGCACCGTAGCGGTGGACTCCACCCGCGTCGCCGAGCTGACCAAGTTGATCGAGAACACCTTCCGCCAGGTCAACATCGCGCTGATCAACGAGCTGACCATGCTCTCGCACCACCTCGACATCGACGTCTGGCAGGCGATCGACGCCGCCTCGACCAAGCCGTTCGGCTTCATGCCGTTCCGACCCGGCCCCGGCGTCGGCGGGCACTGCCTACCGATCGACCCGTGCTACCTGTCCTGGCAGGTCAAGCGCCGTCTCGGGCGGCAGTTCCGGTTCATCGAGCTGGCCAACGACGTCAACCACGAGATGCCCGAACACGTCGCACAGCGAATCATGGGAGGGCTGAACCGGGACGGCCGGGCCGTCAGCGGCGCCCGGCTGCTGCTGCTCGGTCTGGCGTACAAGAAGAACACCGGCGACATGCGCGACTCCCCCGCTGCGGACGTGGCCCGTCGCCTGCAGTCTCTCGGCGCCGAGGTGCACGCCGTCGAGCCGTACGCCGAGGCGCACCAGATCCCGGCCGGGATCACAGTGGTCAAGCTCAGCGAGCGTGAGGTGCGCGCGGCCGACGCGGTGGTGGTGGTCACCGACCATGACACCTTCGACTACGACCTCGTGGTCAGGCACGCGCGCTACGTCTTCGACACCCGCAACCGGTGCGTCGGCCCGACGGTCGAGCGCCTGTAGACCCGGCACCGCTGGCCGGTCCCGCCGCCGGGGAAGATGGCGGGACCGGCCGGCGGATGTCCGTCCGGTCCCTGGGCTCTGACCCGGCCGGTCCGGACCCCGGCGACCGGGTCACTGGTCGGCGAGCGCCTCGACGACCGGGCGGGACAGCGCCCGGCGGGCCGGCAGCACCGAGGCGAGCAGGGCGGCGAGCACCGCGACACCGAGGATCAGCCCGAGCTGGCCGAGCGGCAGCACCACGTGGAAGTCACCGCCGAGGCGGTCCAGCAGGGCCATCGCGGAGGCGCTGACTCCGGTGCCGAGTCCGACTCCGAGCACCGCGCCGACCAGCGCCATCAGCACCGCCTCGACGGCGAGCACCGCCCGCATCCGCCCCCGGGTGAGCCCGACCGCCCGCAGCACGGCGTTCTCCCTGGTCCGTTCGACCACGGACAGGCTCAGGGTGTTCGCCACGCCGACCAGAGCGATCACGACGGCCAGACCGAGCAGCGCGGTGACGAAGGCGAGCAGCATGTCCACAGTCCCGGTGAGCATCTTCTTGTAGGCGCCCTGGTCCATCAGGTTCACGGTGGGGTAGCGGCCCAGCACCACAGTGATCGCGTCGCGGGCCCGCTCGGCGCTCACCCCGGCGGCGGGGTCGATCTCGGCCAGGTAGCCGCGTCGGGCGGGGAAGAGCGCGGCGAAGTCCTGGTCGGACAGGTCGATGACGTGACCCGCTGGCACCTCACCGTCCGGGGTGTCGTCGGTGACCACGGCGGCCACCCGGAACGCTTTCCCCCTGACTGTCACCGAGGAGCCCACCTCCCAGCCGCGGGCCCGCGCCAACTCGCGGTGCACCAGCACCTGCCCCGGCCCGACCCGCTCGGCGTCGCCGGCCAGCACCCCGCTCAGGGTCCGGCCCACCAGCGCCGGGTGGGCCGCGCGGATCTCGACGTCGTCGGCGACAGTGCTGCGCTGCTCGTGCACCACACCCAGTTCGGGACGGGAGGCCAGCTCACCGACGAGCGCGGCCGGCAGGTCCTGACCGATTCCGCTGACCACGAAGTCCGTTCCGATCTGGGCGTCCACGCTGCGCTCGATGCCGTCCTTGGTGCTGCGCGCACCGACCATGAACGCCGAGACCAGTCCAATGCCGATCACCAGCGCGGTGGCGGTCGCGGCGACCCGCCGTGGGTTGCGCACCGTGTTGCTGACCGCCAGTTCGCCGACGGCGCCGAGCACTCGTCGGACCGGCCAGCCGAACACCCGGGCCAGCGCGGGGACGAGCACCGGCCCGAACAGCACGATCCCGAAGAAGGTGAGCACCCCACCGACGGCCACCAGGAGCAGCTGACCGGCGCTGGCGGCGCCCGCGAGGGCGGCCACACCGACGGCGAGGACCACCGCGCCGATGCTCAGCCGCGCCCGGCCGGCACCCCGGCTGGGCTGTACCGCGGCGTCGGTGAGCGCGGCCACCGGGGCGATCCGCGTCCCCCGCCAGGCCGGCAGGAGGGCGGCGCACACGGTGATCCCGGTGCCCAGCAGCAGGCCGGTGAGCACTGTCGAACCGGTCACGGTCAGCCCACCGGTGACCGGCACGTCCAGGTGGGACAGCACCAGCCGCAACCCGGCGGCGAGGGCCACCCCGAGCAGCACCCCGAGCGCGGAGGCGACCAGCCCCAGCACCGCCGACTCCAGCAGTGTGGACCGGAAGACCTGTCCCCGGGTGGCACCGATCAGGCGCAGCAGCGCGGTCCGTCGGGTGCGCTGGGCCAGCACGATCGCGAAGGTGTTGGCGATCACGAAGCCGGCCACCACTATCGCGACCCCTACGAAGATCAACAGCAGCATGCGGAACTGGTCCACGTTGCGCACCGCGTCCTCCACTGCCTCGTCGAGGATCTGCTGGCGGCTCTTCACAGTGGCTTCGGCGCCGGACACGGCGCGTACCTTCTCGGCGAGCGCGGCGACGTCGGCGCCCGGTCGGGCCGCCACCATGATCCGGCCGTAGCCCCGCTCGCCGGTGAGGGTCAACGCGTCCGGCCCGACCAGGCCGACGAACGGACCGCCGACGTCGCGGGCGGTGCCGGCCACGTCGACGGTGCCCACCAGGGTGTACGGGCGGGCCGCCCCACCGGTGGCGCCGATCCGGACCGCCGCGCCGAGCCCGAAGCCCTGCTCGGCCGCCGTCGGCGCGTCGAGCACCACCTCCCCGGCCCGGTCGGGCAACCGGCCGGCCACCACGTCGTACGAGCGCAGCGCGTCCTCGGTCGGGATCGCGACGAGCATGGTGAAGCCGAGCACCGGCCGACCGTCGGCGCCGACGATCCCGGCGGTGTTGGTCAGCTCACCGGCGGCGGCGGCCACCCCGTCGACCGCCCGCACCCGGTCGACCAGCGCCGGGGGCAGCACCTCGCGGCCCGCCGAGTAGACCCCCAGGTCGGTGTGGCGGTCGAAGGTGCCGGCCCGCTCGTACGCCCCGGTCCGCATCCCGTCGACGAAGATCATCGTGCCGGCGACGAACGCGACGCCGAGCACGACGGCGAGCGCCGAGAGCAGCATGCGCAGCGCCTCGGCGCGCAGCGAACGCAGGGTCAGGCGGATCATGCGGGGCTCCCGGTGCAGGTGGCGGATCGGACCCCTCCGACGCTATGGCCGGTACCGGTCTGTCGATCTCCACCTGTGCGCTCGACCTGCGTGCGCCCCGGGTCGCGGTGCGAACGCCGGCCGCTACGACCCAGGTCGTACGCGGAGTCATCCGCCGGGCGTGACCAGCCCGCTCTCGTACGCCAGGACCACCGCCTGGACCCGGTCGCGCAGCTGGAGTTTGCCCAGGATCCGCCCGACGTGGGTCTTCACCGTCGCCTCGGCCACGTGCACCCGGGCGGCGATCTCCGCGTTGGACAGCCCTTGGGCGACCAGCAGCAGCACCTCCCGTTCCCGTTCGGTGAGCTGCGCGAGTCGAGGGTCGGCGCTGGGGGCGGCGCCGAGCTGCCCGGCGAACCGGTCCAGCAGGCGACGGGTGATCGACGGAGCCACCACCGAGTCACCCTGGGCCACCACCCGGATCGCGGCCAGCAGCTCCTCCGGCGGGACGTTCTTGAGCAGGAAGCCACTCGCCCCGGCCTGGAGCGCCGCGAACGCGTCCGCCTCGGTGTCGAAGGTGGTCAGCACCAGCACCCGAGGGCCACCCGCTGGCCGCTCGGCGCAGAGTCGACGGGTCGCCTCCACCCCGTCCATCGTGGGCATCCGGATGTCCATCACGACCACGTCGGCCTCGGTGCGGGCGAGCACCCGCAGGGCGTCCGCACCGTCGATGGCCTCCCCGACGACCTCCAGGTCGGGCTGGGATTCCAGCACCATCCGGAACCCGGCGCGGACCAGCGCCTGGTCGTCCACGATCACTACCCGGACCGTCATGCCGCGATCACCTCCGTTGCCCTCTCTGACGGTAGCGGCAGCCGGACCTCGACCTGCCAGCCCCCGGTCGGCCGGGGACCGGCGGTGAGGCTGCCGTCGTACACCGTCACCCGCTCCCGCATGCCGAGCAGGCCGTGACCGCCGGACGGCGCCGGGCTGACCAGCGGGCGGCCGCGACCGTCGTCGACCACCCGGACCACGACGGCCTCGGCGGTGTACGACAGGACGACCTCGACGCCGGCGCCGACGCCGGCGTGCTTGAGCGCGTTGGTCAGCGCCTCCTGCACCACCCGGTAGACGGTCAGCTCCAGGCCCGGTGGCAGGGCCGGTGGCACACCGGTGACGGTGCTGCGGACGTGCAGACCGGCGTCGTCGAACCGGGCCAGCAGGTCGGGCAGCTCGGCCAGCGCGAGGCGTCGGTGCTCGGGGTCGGCCGCCACAGCGAGCCCGTCGGTCCCGTCCGCGCCGGCGGGGCCGGCGTCGCGGAGTACGCCGACCAGGCGGCGCATCTCTTCGAGGGCCTGCCGGCCGGTGTCCGCTACCACCTTCACGGCGGTGCGCGCCTGGGCGGGGTCACGGTCGAGCATGAACCGGGCCCCGTCCGCCTGGACGATCATCACGGCCATGCTGTGGGCGACCACGTCGTGCAGCTCACGGGCTATCCGGGTGCGTTCCTCGGCGACCGCCGCCCGGGACTCGGCCTCCCGCTCGCGTTCCAGGGTGGTGGCCCGCTCCTCCAGGCTGAGCACGTAGAGCCGGCGGGTCCGCACGTTCAGCGCGACCAACCACACCGCGCCGGTGACCAGCGCGTACCACAGCGCGGTCACCCACCACTGGATGACGTTGGGGGTCTGCGCGGCGGCCAGCAGCACCCCGACGGCCGCGACAGCGCCGGCCAACACGCCGTCGCGCAGCCGCCGGCCGTACTTCACCACGCTGTAGAGCGCGATCAGGACGGCCACGTCGTAGATGAGTGGACCCCAGCGGGCGATGACCTGGATCAGCGCGAGCGCCGCGACCGCCACCGTCACCGCGCTCGGGTGGGTGCGGCGGAACAGCAACGCGACCGCCATCCCCAGGCCGACCGCCGTGGCCGCCCAACCGCCCGGCTGGTTCACCGCCGCGGCCAGGGAGACGAGGACCACCAGCGCGGCCACGGCCACGTCGAAGGCGACGCCGCGCAGCGGGCGACCGAACAGGGTGCGTGTCACGGTCACCCAGCGTACGTGCCGGGGCGCTAGGACTCAGCCGCCGAGGACCTCGCGCATGCGGTCGATCTCGACGGTCTGCTCGGTGGCGACGGAGTTGGCGAACTCGTTGAGCGTCAGGTCGGAGCCGACAGTGAGCAGGTTGGTGGCCATCTCGATGGCGCCCTGGTGGTGCTCGGTCATCATCCGGACGAAGAGCGTGTCGAAGTCAGCGCCACGGGCCGCCGCGAGCTGCCGCATCGCCTCTGGCGACTGCATGCCGCGCATGGTGCCGTGGTCGTGTCCCTGCACCTCCGCCGGGAGGCCACGGGTCTGCAGCCAGCCGCGCATCATGCCCATCTCCGGCCCCTGGCTGGCCCGGATGCGCTCGGCGATCGCCCGGACGTCGGGGTCGGCGGCCCGGTCGGGGGCGAGCTCCGCCATCGCCAGGGCCTGCGCGTGGTGCGGGATCATCATCCGGACGAACCAGACGTCCAGCGAGTTGTGCGGGGCGGGACCGGCGTCGCGGACCTCGTGCGCCGGGCGGGTGGCCGCCGTCTCGCCTGGACGGCCGGGCGCGATGACGGTCAGGTCGGTGGGGACGGGGCTGGCCGGGGGCGACGCGGCGGAGGTGGCAGGGGCGGAGACCGGCCGCGGTGCGCTCGTACCGGTGTCGCCGTCGAGGCGGATCACCATGAACACCACCAGCGGCAACACGAGAGCCAATGTGACGACGGCCAGGATGCGTGCGCGCCGGTTGGTCATGGGCCACTCCCTGCAGTCGAGGTCACCGCGATGCTATCCATTGAAGAACCCGCTTTCATGTGATCCAGCTCACATCGACGATCTTCGTCGGACGGTAACGTGTCAACCATCGTCTCCCCCTTGCGAAGGGCCCCGCCGATGATCAGATTCCACAAGCCACGGTTACGACAACTGCGTGTCGTGGCGCTCGCCACGACCGGCCTCCTCGTCGCCAGCGCCCTCGTCGCCCCGGCGAGCAGCGCCCAGACGGTGCCGCAGGCGGCCCCGGCTCCCGCGCTCACCAACACGATCCCCGGCGTCGACGAGATCGTCAGCAGCCCCAACCTGCGCCAGATCGCCAACCTGCCCAAGGTCGCCCCACTGGACGCGACGAACAGCGACATCGCCTTCCAGGGCAAGTACGCGTTCGCCGGCAACTACAACGGCTTCGTCATCTACGACATCTCGCGGCCCAGCGCGCCGACGGTCAAGGCCCGGGTGCTCTGCCCGGGGTCGCAGAACGACATCTCCGTCCACGGTGACCTGCTCTTCCTCTCCACCGACTCGTCGCGCAGCGACGACTCCTGCAACAGCACCACGCAGGGAGCGGACGTGAAGGGCTCGTGGGAGGGCATCAAGGTCTTCGACATCAAGGACAAGGCCAACCCGCGCTACATCAAGTCCGTCGAGACCGCCTGTGGCTCCCACACCCACACCCTGGTGCCGGGCAAGGACCGCAAGGCCGTCTACCTGTACGTCTCGTCGTACAGCCCGCGGGCCGAATTCCCGGACTGCCAGCCGCCGCACGACTCCATCTCCATCGTCAAGGTGCCGCTGAAGAAGCCGACCGACGCGGCAGTGGTCGCGACGCCGAACCTCTTCCCGGACGGTGGCTTCCCCGGCAGCCCGACCGGCTCGGCGACCACCGGTTGCCACGACATCACCGCCTACCCGTCGAAGGACCTGGCCGCCGGCGCCTGCATGGGTGACGGCATCCTGCTCGACATCAAGAACCGCGAGGCCCCCCGGGTCATCAACCGGGTCCGGGACGAGACCAACTTCGCGTTCTGGCACTCGGCCACCTTCAACAACTCCGGCACCAAGGTGATCTTCACCGACGAGCTGGGTGGTGGCGGGGCGGCGACCTGCAACGAGGCCGTCGGCCCGAACCGCGGGGCGGACGCCATCTACGACATCGCCGGCCGCGGCAACGCCCGGACGATGACCTTCCGCAGCTACTACAAGATCCCCCGGGCGAACGCCGACACCGAGAACTGCGTGGCGCACAACGGCTCGCTCATCCCGGTGCTCGGCAAGGACATCATGGTCCAGGCGTGGTACCAGGGTGGCATCTCGGTGTTCGACTTCACCGACTCGGCCAACCCGAAGGAGATCGCCTTCTGGGAGCGCGGCCCGCTGTCGGCCGACACCTTCGTCGGCGGCGGCACCTGGTCCGCGTACTACTACAACGGCCACATCTACTCGAACGACATGGTGAAGGGCCTGGACGTCCTGGAGCTGAACGACTGGCGTACCTGGTCGGCCAAGCTGACCCGTTACCAGGAGCTCAACGTGCAGACCCAGCCCAGCTACCTGGGCTGGTAGGCACCGCGCACCACACCGGGCCCGGTCCCCGATCGTCGGGGGCCGGGCCCGGCCCGTGTCCGGCGGCAGGTCGCCACGGTGGGGCTGGTCACCAGGGCGTGGGGTTGCCGGGCACCTGGTCAGACCCTGTGTCAACGTGAACAGTTGTGACAGTCGCAGCCCCGCCCGAACCGACCACGCGTTGGCGGCCCCACCCGCTGGACGTGGTGGCGGCCGTCCTCGCCGTCGTCGGGGCGGCCTGCGCGCTGAGCGGGCTACTCCCCCGGGCGGAGACCACCGCCACCCTGCACCGGATCCTGCCGCTGCTGCTGTTCCTCGGCACCGTGATCGTGCTCGCCGAGCTGACCGCGGTGGCCGGTGTCTTCGACGTGCTGGCCAGCCGACTGGCCATCGCCTCCCGGGGCAGGTGGGCCGCGCTGTTCCTGCTCTGCGGCGGTCTCGCCACGCTGACCACCCTCGTACTCAACCTCGACACCACAGCCGTACTGCTCACCCCGGTGCTGCTCGCGCTGGCCCGCAACCTGCGGATCCCCGCCGCCCCGCTCGCCGTCACCACGGTCTGGCTGGCGAACACCGCGAGCCTGCTGCTTCCGGTGTCCAACCTGACCAACCTGCTCGCCGCCGACCGGGTCGGGCTGGCACCGCTGACGTACGCGGCTCGGATGGCGTTGCCGCAGCTCGCCGCCGTGGCGGTCACCATGGCCCTGCTCTGGGTCCTGTGGTGGCGGCGGGAGCGGCCAGCCGGTGGGCGCTTCGTCCCGCCGACCCGGCACGTACCGGCCGACCCGGTGCTGCACCGTACGGCGCTCGCCGGTTGCCTGATCTTCGTCGCCGGCATCCTCGCCGGCGTGGAGATCGAGATCGCCTCCACCGTCGGGCTCGCGCTGGTGCTGGTCGGGTTCCTGGTCCGCTCCCCCGCCACGCTGCGCCCGGGGCTGGTCCCCGTGCGCCTGCTGTTCTTCGTCACCGGCCTGTTCCTGGTGGTGCAGACCCTCGGCCGGCACGGGCTGGACGACCTGGTCGGCACCCTGGTCGGCGCCGACGGCGGCGCCCTGGGCGCCCTGCGCGCCGGTGGCACCGGAGCGCTGCTCGCCAACGCCGTGAACAACCTGCCCGCCTACCTGGCCGGCGAGTCGGTGCTGCCGGCCGGTGACCACACCCGCCTGCTGGCCCTGCTGATCGGCACCAACGTCGGCCCGCTGGCCGCCCCCTGGGCGTCACTGGCCACCCTGCTGTGGTTCGAGCGCTGCCGGGCGGCCCGGGTCGCGGTGCCGGTGACCCGCTTCGTGCTGACCAGCACCCTGCTCGCGGTCACCGCGACGCTCGCCGCGGTCGGCGCGCTGCTGCTGGTGAGCTGAGCGCTCAGTCGCGGTACACGGCGACCTGAAGCTCGGTGACGCCCTTCTCCGGGGTGTCCGGGCAGTAGTCGAGGTAGACCTCCCGGGCGAAGCCGTCGGTGCGGTAGCCGTTCGCCTCGATCCACCGGGCGAGCGCCTGCATGCTCGGCTCGACGTCGTCCATCGCCCCGTGATGGATGGTCGTCGCGGCGGTGCGCAGCTCCGGCAGGTCACGCACCGTGACGTCGGGCGCCGCGGACGGCTCGACGTCGACGAGCACACCGGCGTGGACGACGACAGCGTCGCCGCCCGGGTCGACGGGCTCGTACCAGGCGATGCTCGGCCCCGTCGGGGTGATCCCGGCGGCGGTCAGCCGACGGAACAACTCCGGGTAGAGCGGCTGGATCACCGGGCCGATGTCCTCACCCTGGTAACTAGGCGCGACGGCGATCAGCTCCGCCACGCGGACCGGCGCGATCTCCTTGAGGACGACGTCCTGGGCGGTCATCCGACCCTCCGACTCGATCATCCGAAGCCTCGCCTCGACGGCCGTGAGCCGGGCCGTGTCGGCGGCCAACTGTTCCGCCAGCTGGCTCCGGCGCAGCCGCAGCATGCCGCGCAGCTCGGCCACGTCGACGGCGTCGTCGACGATGGAGCGCACCTGTTCGAGGGTGAGGCCCAGCTCCTTGAGGGCGATCACCCGGTTGAGCCGGCGCAGCTGGTCGGCGCGGTAGAAGCGGTAGCCGGTGTGCGGGTCGACGCTGGCGGGGGGCAGCAGGCCGATGCTGTCGTAGTGGCGCAGCATCCGCACCGACACCCGGCCGAGTCTGGCGAAGTCTCCGATGGTGAACATGGCCCCCTCACACTCGTCCCTGACACCGTGTCAGAGTCAAGCGTGGCGTGCGGGGCAGCCGTCAGTGGCGGGCGGGGCGCGGGCCGACCAGCCGGCGGACCATCGGAGCGGCGTTCCACTTGGCCGCGCCGACCAGGTCGCGGGCGTGCTCCAGGACCGTGTAGTCGGGTCGGGTCAGCCCGTCGGCGATGGCCCGGTCCAGGTCGTTGCCGCAGCGGCTCAGCACGGTGTCGAAGTCCCGGCGGACCGGCTCCTGCAGGTCGTAGCCGAAGGAGCGGTGCAGCCGGGCGAAGAGCGGCTTGTACAGCCGGACCCGCTCGTGCAACCCCGACGAGTACGACATCGGGTTCTTCGGACGGCGGAGGATGTAGTCCGGCAGCACGTCGGCGAACGCCCGCCGGACGATCCACTTCTCCTGCCCGTGGCGCAGCTTCAGATCCACCGGCAACCGCATCGCCAGCTCCACCACGCTGAGGTCGAGGAACGGCACCCGGGCCTCCACGCCGTACGCCATCGCGGCCCGGTCGACGCGCTGCAACTCGGTGCGGCACAGGTTGCGGATCCGGTGCAGGAACAGTCGGCGGGCCGCCGCCGGGGCGACCTGGTGATACATCGGGTACCCGCCGAACAGCTCGTCGGAGCCGTCGCCGGTCAGCACCACCTTGATGCCCAGATCGCGGAGCCGCCGGAAGATCGGCACCGAGACGACCGCGTTGATGATGTCGCCGTACTCGGTCAGCTCGGAGATCCGGACGGCCTCGCGGACGTCGGCGAGCCGGATGTCGCGCGGGCGCAGTTCGACCACCACGTGTGGCACGTCGAGGTCGGCGGCCAGCCGCCGGGCGTACGCCACGTCGGGGCTGTCCGCGACGCCGACTGTCACCGCGACGCAGTCCGGGTGAATGTCGCGGACCTGCCGCAGGGTCAGCGAGCTGTCCAGGCCACCGGAGAGCACCACCCCGACGGTCAGGTCGGTCTCCACCCGCATCCGGATCGAGTCGCTGAGCGCGGCGCGGACCAGCAGCGCGGCCTCGTCCGGGTCGTCGATGACCGGCAGGCCGTCGGCGATGGTGAGCAGGTCGACGTACGGGCTCAGTCGCACGTGCCCGTCCGCCTCCGCCCAGCCGTGGTGCCCGGGCGGCACCTCGGCGATCGGGGTGCCGTGCCCGACGAGTGCCTTGACCTCGGAGGCGAGGTGCAGGCAGCCGGGTCGACGGGACCAGTACAGCGGCTTGACCCCGAGCGGGTCGCGGGCCAGGTACGCGCGGCCGGTGGCCCGTTCGACGACCGCGAAGGCGTACTCGCCGCGGAGTCGGGTTGCCGCCGCCTCGCCCCACTGCTGGAACGCGGCGAGCAGCACCTCGGTGTCGCTCTCGGTGCGGAAGGTCTGCCCCAGGCGGGTCAGCTGCGCCCGCAACTCCCGGTGGTTGAAGATTTCGCCGTTGAAGCAGAGCAGCCACCGCTCGTCGGTCGACGTCCACGGCTGCACCGCCCGGTCCCGGTCGACGATCCGCAGCCGCCGGGTGCCGGCGAGCAGCCCGCTCTCGGACCGGGTCTCGGTGACCTCACCACGCGGGGCCAGGGCGGCGAGCATCCGCCGGAAGGTCGCCGGGTCGGCCTCGGGGCCGATACTCAACGCGATGCCGCACACCGGCTCAGACCCCCATCTCAGCCTCGTAGGACCGGCGTAGACGACGCCGGGCGGTGGGCGCGAGACAGAGGTGCCAGGCCTGCCCCTCGTCGATCACGTTCAGCTCACCGGCCTCCTGCCGGCTCAGCAGCAGTTCCGCCAGGGCCTCGCGCGCGCCGAAACGCTCGAACCAGGCCAACTCGACGTCGGCCGAGTAGCCGAGGCAGTGCCCGCTGGGCAGCATCGCCGCGTAGCCCAGACGGCGCAGCCGGTACTGGTGTTCTGCGCTGCGGACCAGGCTGGTCACCCAGAGCGGCGGGGTGGCCGGCGGCGCGACGGCGGAGAACTCCCGTCCGATGTCGTTGAGCAGCGCCACCACCTCGCGCCGGGCGCGGCGGAACAGCAGCCCCGCGGTGCGCGGGGTGGCGTCGGGTCGCAGCCGGCGACGCAGCCCGCGGGCGGCCCGGCCCAGTATCGTGGCGGGCTGCTCCTGGTAACGGAAGCGCAGCAGGTCGCGGCGGCGCAACCATTCCAGGTCGACCAGCTCGGGACTGCCGTTGACCTGGTCGTCGGTGACGAAGGTCGGCGCGTCCTGCCACCACAGCACGTCGATGCGGGAGAGCAGGTAGATCCGGACCAGCGCGCTGAGGTCGGTCGCCGACGTGCGCTCGTTCGGTTGGTAGCGGGCCATCTCCAGCAGCAACGTCTCGCGCGCGCCGATCAGCCCCTGCGGGGTGGCGTCGAGGACGGCGGCGAGCGCCGGTTCCCGCAGCCGCTCGTCGATGAGCACCTGCCGGGCCCGGGTGCTCGCCGCGTCGGCCAGTGCGCCGACCTCGACCAGCAGTTCGGCGACGGAGGCCCGGTAAGCGGGCAGGTCGGGGGCGGGGGCGGACACGCGGCGGGGGGTCGCACCGGAGGGTCGACGGCGGGCCGGGGCGGTGGGCGACGGAGGCGAACCGGGCTGCTGTCCCGGGCTACGGCTGGGCACTCGCATGACGGGTCCCTCTCTCCGGTCACGGCACTGGGTAGGTTCGCCCTGAAACACACCGTAATCATCGGGACCGGAACGGACCGAACATTCCTCCTATCTCCCCTCGAAGGGTGCGCGGACGACGCACCGGCCCCAGGCGGTGGCACGGTCAATGTGGTGCCTTTGGAGCATGAGCCAAGCCAAGCCAAGCCCTCCCCGCACCGCGAGCGCTCAGGCCGCCGCTGTCAGTCGCCGCCCCTGGGCACCAGGGCCTGCACCTCGGCGTACGACGGCAGTCCTCCCGCAGCGGTGGGCCCGCCGCCGCGGACGGCGTCGGCGGCGGCGAGCGCGGCGCCCAGCGCGGCCCGGAACAGCAGCGAGCCGGTGCTGACCCGGGCCACCCCGGCCCCGCCCAACTCAGCCAGCCCTGGGCCGCCCGGCTGGTACAGCGCGTTCACCGGAGCGTCGATCCGCTCGGTGAGGACGCGCAGGGTGGCCAGGTCGGCGGTCCCGGGCACGAAGATCCCGTCCGCACCCGCCATCCGGTAGGCATGTGCACGGGCGAGGGTCTGCGGCAGTGGTTCGTCCACCCCGAGCCACCAGGTGTCGGTGCGGGCGTTGACGAACAGCTCCGGCACCGCCGCCTTCACCGCCACAATCTTGGCAGCGGCGACCTCGGTGTCGGCGAGGGTGCCGTCGGCCCGCCCGTCCTCCAGGTTGATCCCGACCACGCCGAGCCCGGCCAACTCCCTGACGTACTCGGCGACCTCGGCCGGGTCGTCGCTGAATCCGGCCTCCACGTCCACGCTGAGCAGTACCGGCAGCTGAACCAGCCGGCGGGCCAGGGCGAGGGTCTCCGCTGCGGTGGCCGCGACGCCGTCGGGAAGGCCGGCGGTCGCGGCGACCCCGAGGCTGGTGGTGCCGATGGCCGGATGTCCACGCGCGGCGAGCGCCGCCGCCGAGGCGTGGTCCCATGCGTTGGGCAGCAGCAGGGGGCGGCCGGCGCGGTGCAGGGCGTGGAACGCGGCCTGACGTTCGATCATCGGGCGCTCACCTCCAGGGTTGTCGGCACCCGCAGGGTCGGGTGCGGTTCGTAACTCATCGGGGTGAGGCCGCGCCGGCAGCGTTCCCGCAGCACGTCGAGCACACCGGTGGCCAGCGCGAGGGCGTGCCGGTCGCCGGGGCAACCCCGCTCCCCCGTCCCGAAGGTCAACTGCCCGGCACCGGGCCGACCGGGCCGGAACGTCGCGGGTTCGGTGAACACCTGCGGGTCACGGTTGGCCGCGTCGAAGCGCAGCAGCACCGGGCTTCCGGCCGGCAGATCCCGCCCGCCCAGCCGTACCTCGTCGACGGTGACTCGTCGGGTGGCCCGGACCGGCGGGTCGAGGCGCAGCACCTCGGCCAGCAGGTCGGCGGTCCGTGCCGTGGTCGGCACACCCGGGGGCAGCAGGTGATGGGCGGCGGCGCCGATCAGGCCGGCGGTGGCATCACACGCCTGGACCAGCAGACCGATCAGGTTCGCCCGTACCTCCGGCGGACCCTGCGGCGCGAGCGCCAGCAGCGCCGTCACCGCCCCGTCGGCCCGCGCGGTCAGGGCCGGGTCCACCCCCGGGTGGTACGCCGCCGCGACGACCGCGACCGCCGTCCCGACGGCTGCCGGATCAGCGAAACCGAGGCGATCGGCCAACGTCCGCAGCGGCACCGGCCGGGCCAGTTCCCGCATCACGTCGACGCTGTCGCCGGCACGGTCGAGAACGGCCACGGTCAGCCGCACCGCATCCAGTCGCAGGTCGTCCGGGGCCAGCGGGGCCAGCGCGCGCACTGCGACCGCCCGACGGTCGGCGTGCCGTAGCGGTGGACTGAAGCGGCTGACCGTGGCGCGCAGCCAGGCGAGGGTGCCGGGCGGACCGGTGTCGACGGCAGGCACCTGGAACGCCGGGTCGGTCAGCGCGGCGCGCACGTCGGCGTGCCGGGTCACCCACCAACCGCGTTCCGGTTCGAACGAGGGCGGTCCACACGAGGGTGTTCCCGGGGCGGGCGCGATATGCGGCCAGGTGTCAGTCACCGCCCGACCGTAGGGCGCGAACCGTTCGCCCCACACCGAACGATCCCGCCACTGTCACCCGCTGCTCGCCGGTCAGGCGCGACCGCTCGTGGGCGGCGGGACTACCGGCGGGTCGAGGGTGTGTTCGGGGATGGCCAGGGCCGCGGCCAGGCCGGGGCGGCCGGTGGGAGTCAGACGGACGGCGCGGCCTATGCCCTGGCTGATCCAGCGCAGCTCGGTGAAGCGGCGGCAGAGCGCCGCGCCGAGCGCCCCGGCCAGGTGCGGGCGGCGTTCGGTCCAGTCCAGGCAGTCGCGGACCACCGGGCGGCGGGCGACGCGCAGCACGTCCACGGGTACGCCCAACCCGGCCGCCCAGGCCCACCCGTCGGGCGTGAGCGCCAAGCCACTGGCCCGGTCGAGTCGGCGCTCGCTGAGCAGCGCGTCGTACATCAACACGCCCAGCCGCCCGGCGAGGTGGTCGTAGCAGGTCCGGGCGTACACCAGGGAAGCGCTCGCGGTCGCCGCGCGCAGCGACCCGGTCGGTGTGGGCGTGGCCGGGGCGTGCCCGGCCAGGTCCTCGATGAGCTGGGCCACCGACGGCCCGGCCAGCCGCAGGTAACGGTGGCGGCCCTGCCGCTCCTCGACGAGCAGCCCACCGCGGACGAGTCGGGTGAGGTGGTCGCTGGCCGTCGACGGGGCGACGCCGGCGCGCCGGGCCAGCTCACCGGCGGTCCATGCCCGCCCGTCGAGCAGCGCCAGACACATCCCGGCGCGGGTGCCGTCGGCCAGCAGGGCCGCCAGCTCGGCCATCCCCCGACCGTCGGTGCCAACGCTCATCGCCCCAGTGTAGGAAGCAGGCGCCGAGCCGATGAACAACGACCCGGGGGCCTCCGTCACGTGGACGAAGGCCCCCGAGCTGGTGGTGCCGAGGCTCAGGACTTCGGCGTCGGAATCAGGTGTGCGGTGAAGCTGACCGCCGACGGGCTGGCCTTCGCTGCCGCCATCCCACCGGGGGCGGCGAACCGCCGGTCCAGCGCGATGGTGGTGTTGTTCCGGTTGCGGTAGACCACCACGAAGCCGGTTCCGCCGGAGTTCTGGATCGGCGCGATGGTGGGATCGGTGGCGGCGGTGGCGGCGGTCGGGTCGCTCGGGTTCTCGTACAGGCGCAGCCACTCACCAAAGGTGCTGGAGCCCTGCTCGGTCTCGTACACCCGGTACATCTCGTTGTCGGGCCCGCGGGCGACGACAGCGATCCGGCCCAACGCCGGGTCGAGGATCGCGGCCGGGGAACCGGCTGCGGTGAACGTACCCACCGTCTGCCAGGTCGCCGGCCAGGCCCCACCCAGTTCCTGCTTCTTCATGATCAGCGAACCGTCGGCGGCACGGGCCACCACGGCGGTCCGGTAGCCCTGGTTGATGAAGGCGGCTGGCACACCGGTCACGTTTCCGCCGAGGTCGACCCACGCACTGAGGGTGCCGTCGGTGGAGTAGAGCGCGGTCTTGATGGTGCCGGTCATGGTGGTGGCGACCAGTCGGACACCGGCATCGACCTTCACCAGAGTGACGCCGCCGGTGAGGTCGACGTCACCGAGGCTCTTCCACGACGCAGCCGTCCCGGTCTGTCGGTAGTGCCAGAGGCGACCATCGACGTCCACGGCGAAGAGCACGCTGGTGCCGTCGGCGAGGGTGACCGAGGCGGGCCGGCCCACCATGGTGCCGCCGAGGTTCCCGGTCGTCGCCCAGGTCGCGGCGTTCGCCGCCGTCTGGGCACCGGTCCACACGGTGCCGGTGGTGTGCAGGGCGCTGATCTGCACCTGCTTGGTGCCGTTCTGCACATTCAGGGCGGGCTGCCCGGTGAACGCCTCCGCACCGAACTGGGGAATGTGCTGGACGCTGCTGAAATCGTCCGGGTTCTGCTGGTGGACGACCCGCACCTGCCCGGTGTTGTCGGTGTGCGCGTAGACGATGACCCCGAGCGAGCTGCCGTCGCTCGGCTCCCCCTGCAACGCCGTCGAGCGGGAGAAGGACTCGGTCGGCAGGAACGGCATCGGGTCGGCGTACCAGCCCTGCAGGTCGACCACGATGTGCACGGTCCCGCTGCTGGCGTTCCTGATTTGGACCTTCCCCTCGGTGCCCAGCTTGGTCACCACGATGCTGGACCGGGCGACGTGCGCGGCGGGGAAGTTCGTCGTCGACGCAACGTTCAAGGCGCTGCCCAGGGGCGTGACGTTGAAGAACCCGTCAACAGTCGGGGCGACCGCGTGCACATTGAGGACGGCCGCGGCGATGCCACGGGTCGGCAGGCCGTTGGTGCCCGCGACCGCGACATCGACTGTGCCGTAGGCGGGCACCGGCTGGGCGCCACTGGGGAAGCGGCTGTCGTACAGGGTGGTCGCCGGAACCGTGCGCAGGCCGGCACCGGTGGTCGGGCTGCCGGTCCAGTAGCCCTGGACGGTGATGGCGACGTGCACGGCCTGCCCGCGATTCTCCAACACCACTGCGCCGCCGGCACCAGGGTTCAGCTTGACGACCATCCCCATCGAGGTGGCGCCCTTGGCGTAGTCGATGCCGGTCTCCGCAGCCGTGCTCGATCCGACGGTCAACCAACCGTTGCCGGTCGCGCCGACGACCACGACGTCCAACATGACGGCCGTCGCGGAACTGGGCACGAGCCCGCTGCCGGAGATGTTTGCGGTACGCGTTCCACGGGTGGGCATCGTGCCGGCGGTGATTCCCTGTCCGGTCCGGCTGTCGACCACCCGAGTGTGGTTCACCGGCACGAAACCGGAGCCGATGCTGCCGGTGGCGGTGGTGAAGTAGCCCACCACGTCCACGCGGATGTGGACGTTGCCGCCCGCGTTGCGCACCGCGAGCTTGCCGTTCGTGCCGGGCTTGACCACCGCCGAGTTCGTCATGACCTCACCGATGGAGGCGTTCATGGCCGAAGCCTTCGGGTCCGTCAGGTCCGGGTAGATGGTCAGGAACGTGTTGGCGGTCGGGTAGATGGCCGTCACGTCGACCATCAACGCGCTGACCCCGCTGCTCGGGATACCGGCGATGCCTACGGCGTTGAACGTGGTGACGGACTTGGCGCCCCGAACACCCGTGGTGCCGCCGGTGCCGTCCCGGGTGTCCAGAAGGGGCACGCTGTCGATCGGCACGAAATCACCACCCCTACCGGCCGCGTCCGCGTGCGCTGTTGCAGGGCCGAGAACCACTGCCGCCATCCACGCCGTGAGAGCTAGAACAAGGCCGAGCGGCCCAAATAGCCGCAGTTTTCGCCGTTCTTGATGACCCATATTAACTCCCCGAGACTAAAGCGAACAATTCAACTCGAACATGTTGGCGCAGACCGCCTCAGCTTGCGGCTACTGGCGTGACGAAGCCTATCGAGGAAGCGAATACTTCACCAACTTCGGGCAATACCCTCAGGAACTCCCCGCACAATTTAAATCGAGGGACACGCAAATCCTGAAACGGCGTAGCCAAACACAACAGTGTTCGCCTATTTGGGAAAAAGGGAAATAACTTCCTCAACTCCCGACCCGGGATCGACTACCGCGTCAAAGTTGTAACTGTCGTCGCAGAGAATCACGGCACGGTCGTCAGGCACCAAGCGTCGGTACCAGGCGACGAATTCCGCTACCGGTCGCTCTTGTCCGTCCAGATAAATACACTGTCCAGACTCGTGCGCCGATCCCTCAACTTGATCCTTCCCGGCACCATGGATCCAGCTGACCTCGCGGGCAGGATCCTGCCCGTCTACCGATTCAACCACCACGACCGAAGGCCAGTCGTTATGCAGCGCTTGGATAAGGTCTGCTCCGCTCAAGGACCACTCATCATCCTGAATCAACGCTAGATACACTACATGCCCTACCTAACGACAACTTCGCCTGGAATGCCGAACTTACTCATGACGCCCTCGAAATAGGGTACCGCACCGGATTCATTAGTGATAACCCGGAGGCTCTCGAAAGGATTGGCAGGATCGGCAATCACGTCGGCGTACCTGCTGAACTCACTCTCGGTCTTTGCGTTGATGAAGCCCCTAATCTTGTCGGGTATCCCTGAACCTGGAACAAAGGGACTGCGACCGGGGTTGCCGACATACTTTGCATCCAGCAAGGTGCTAATTCCTTCAATGCCATCCGCCCAGACCCGCGCGCCGCCGCCAACGCACAACTGCTCACAGGGGCCGGTGTGAGCCACCTGATACGCCTGACTCGGGCCACTGCCCACAGCGGCTCGCGTATTAACAACTCCGGGCCGAAGGGGGCCCATACCACAGTTGTGAACAAGGACTGGAGAGTCGCCGGCAAGCACATAGTAGGTGTGGATGGCATCGACGGTCAGGTTGTGGACCTGGCGATATTCCGTCCACTTTCGAGTTGCAACAACGGATGCTGGCCGGTGGTCGGCCGTTTCGAAGATGTAGCCGCTCTCCAGGTCCTTCGCTTCGACCCACCGGTTTTGATCGGCGACCCAGAACGGGTGGCCGGCCGTAGCGGTCACCTTCTCCGTCCGATCACCCTGCTTGCCATCGGTGTCGACAGTTATCTCGACAAGATCCTTACTGCCTGCACCGACGATGAGCGCGGTAACCGCACGCTCCTCCGTACGTCCCGTCGTGGGATCGGTTGCGAGAACCTTGTCTCCAACCTCCACCTGGTCGATTCGCTTGGAGCTGCCGTCCGCCATCAGCACCCGGGTTTCGCCGGTGAAGCTGTTGCTACCGCACTTACCAAGCAGGCCCCGACCAATGCTGCGGGCCTCGCCCATGCCCGCGTTCAGCGCCTTGCTGCCGGCCGACCGGAGCCCCCCGCTCAGCCCGCGGATACCAGCACCCAACGCCTGGCCGCCGATGGACCCAAGTGCACCACCGAGGGCGCCGGTGAGGCCGCCCATGGCGGTGGCGCCGGCGAGGTCCCAGCCGCGCTTGCCGTCCATGTAACCGGTGACCGCCGAGCCGACCGCACCGGCGAGCGCCCCGCAGGCCACCGCCCCGACGCCGGTCCAGCCGATGGCCGCGCCGCAGCCCAGGCCGACGATGGCACCGACGGCGAAGCCAGCGATCTCGGCGGCGTGATCCTCGACGAACTGGGTCGCCTTGTGCCACATCTTCTCGGCGCCCTCGACGAGCGGCGTCAGCTTCTGTGCGGCCGCCAGCCATAGGTTCTGGCTGTACTTCTTTGGGTCCTGAATAGCCATGGTGGTGACCGCGACGACGCTCGCGGCCATCTTGAAGCCGGTGGAGACCACCTTGCCGAGCGTGATGAGTGGCTTTGTCAGGGCCTGGATCACCGGCAGCTTGGTGAACTTGACAGCTTGTTGGATGGCCGACTTCGCGGCGGCGGTCACCGCGACCTTGGCCTGATAGATACGCTGCGCGATGAGTTGCTTCTGTTGTTTTGCCCAGTCGGCGGCGCGAGCGACCTGGTTGAGTCCGGATTGGATCTTGCTGCCGACGTAGCGGACGGCGTTCATCGTCTTCTCGCCGATCCACTTCGCGGTGCTGGAGATGACCCGGCCAACCGCCTTGAGACCGGACACGGCGAGGTTGTAGCCGTAGGAGATCACGCTCCTGGCGCCGTTGTAGATCGAGGCGCCGATGTTGTATGCCGTGTTGACGACATTGGACGTGATATTCACGGCCGCGCTGGCGGCGCGCTTCATCCAGCGCGGCCAGTGGCCGTCCGGGTCGTCGAAGTCCAGCGGGGCGCCAGCACCGTAGGTGTAGCGGTTGGCCAGGATCGAGTCGCCGGAGGTGTAGTTGACGCTGTCCCGCGAGGTGAACGTGCCGGTGCCGGGCTGGTACCAGCGGGCGCCCATGTCGACCTGCCCGGTGTCCGGGTCGGTCCAGTCCCCCTGGAAGCCCAGCCGGCCGGTGCTGCCGGTGCTGGTCACCTTCTTGCCGAACGGGTCGTACGCGGTGGAGTCGTTGAGCGTGGACAGTTGGGTGTCGGCCGGGTTGATGGCCGCCACCACGTCACCGTGGGCGTCGGTCAGCGACAGCCGTTTGTTGGCACCCTGGACGGTGGCGAGCAGCTCGTCGTTAGGGCCGCGACCGTAGTACTCGTATCCGTCGTGCACCACCTCGTCGCCCAGCCCGCCGTAGACGAAGGAGTTGCCGGTGCGAGACGCGACCCGGTCCAGGCCGTCGTAGGTGTAGGTCTGGTTCTGCGCCCCGGTGAGCCGGTCGAAAGCGTCGAACGAGAACTGTTCGGCCAGGCCCGAGCTGGTGCGGGTCCGCAGGGTGCCCCGCGCGGTGTACGCGTAGGTGTAGTCGCCGTCGGAGAGCAGCCGGTTGCGTTCGTCGAAGGTCGCGCTCTTGGATCCGGCGCGAATCCGGTTGCCGCTGGCGTCCCAGGCGTACGTGACGGTCCCGGCCGGGCTGGTCCAGGAGATCAGCCGGCCGGCCTTGTCGTAGTCGTAGGTGTTGGCGCCGGCCCCGGCGGTGCCGGTGGTGTTCTTGCTGGTGAGGTGGCCGTTCAGGTCGAAGCCGTAGGTTACCGAGGCCACCGTCTGGCCGCCCGCGTTGCGCAGCACGTCGCTGGCGACCCGCCCGTAGTCGTCGTACCCGAAGGTGCGGACGCGGCCGGCGCCGTAGTCGACGGTCTTGACGTCACCGGCGGCGTCGTAGCCAAGCTTCTGCTGCTGGCCGGTGATGCTGTCGGTGAGCGTGTCGAGGCGACCCTTGACGTAGCCGAAGCTGGCCGTGCCGGTCAGGTCGGTGCGGCTGGTCACCCGGCCGTCGTCGTTGTAGTCGAAGCTCGCCGTGCCGGACGGGCCGGCGGTGGACAGCAGACCACCCCTGTCGTTCCAGTTGTACGTGTTGCTGCCACCGGGGGCGTTGACGCTCTTCAGCCGGCCGTCCTGGTCGTAGTCCAGGGTCCGGGTCGCGGTAGGGGTGTCACCCCCGGAACCGGTCTCCTCTGTCAGGCGGCCGGCCGCGTCGTAGGTCCGCATGCGGCTCACCCCACCCGGGGCGCTGAGCCGCACCGCGTTGCCGTCGGCGTCGTACGCGACGGTCCAGGTGCGGTCCGCGGCTGTCGGGTGGGTAGCCGTGGACGGCTCGATCGCCGACTCGGGCAGACCCAACGTGTTGTACGTGTAGATGGTGGAGTTGTTGCGGCCGTCGGTGTAGCGGGTCCGGTTACCGGCGGCGTCGTACCCGAAGGTGGTGGTGATCGGGTCGGCGTCGGTCGGCTCGATCTGCTTGACGAGCTGGTCCGCCGCGTCGTACTCGTAGGTGGTGACGGTGTTGTAGGGGTCCTTCGACGAGGTCATGTTGCCGGCCACGTCGTAGCCGTAGCTCTGGGTGCGCAGGACCGTGCCGTCGGCCTTGAGGTTCACGGTGCTGGTGCGGTTACCCAACTGGTCGTAGCCGCTCCGGGTGGTGCGGCCGAGGCCGTCGGAGACCCGGACCTGGCGGCCGGCGAAGTCGTACCCGAAGATCATGGCCTCGCCGGTCGGGGCGGTGCTGCGGGTGATGTCGCCGGCCCCGTTGAAGGTGTTGACAGTGGTCGCCCCGGTCGGGGACGACGACGAGGTCAGGTTGCCCGCGTCGTCGTAGACGAGCTTGCTGACCAGGTTGCGGGTGGTCGGCCGACGCTCGACGACGGTCTGGGTGACCTGCCGGTCGAGGTCGTCGTAGGTCGACTCGACCCGGGCACCGGTCGGGCCGGTGACCGACAGGACCTCGCCCGTGCGGGTGTAGGTGTAACGGGTAAGTGCGCGGTCGTCGTTGGTCTTCGACGGTTCGTCCCGGATGGTCAACCGGTTGAGCTGGTCGTACGTGTAGTTGGTGATGCCGGCCGGGTCGGTCTCCTCCAGCACGTTGCCCAGGGCGTCGTAGCGGCGCTTGTGCTCCGGGGTGACCGGCTGGGTCACACCGGGCGCGAGGTACATCGGCGCGAGGCTGCGCACCACCCGGCCGAGCTTGTCGTACTCCGAGGTGGAGACTCGCCCGAGCGGGTCCTTGACGGCGACCTGCTCGCCAAAGGTGTTGTAGCCGACCGAACTGGTCGGGTTGGTGGAGACGGCGGCGTTGCCGTCGCTCTCGGCCAGGACGGTCGGGCCGCTCTGCCCGACCTGGCGGCCCAGCTCGTCGTAGCGGAAGGTGCTGGTGAACTTCGCCTTGTCGGCGCCGCTCACATTGCCACGCGGGTCGGTGACGGAGGTACGCAGGCCGCGCCTGTCGTACGTGTAGCTGGTCACCCGGGTGCTGCTGCCGGCGGTGACCTTCTCGGTGAGCACGTTGCCGGCGTCGTCGTAGGTGTAGTCGACGACCTCGGAGGTGGCCAGTACCTCCCAGTTCAGGTTCGACGGGTTTCCGGTCCGGACCGTCTGCTTGACGTTGCCGTTGTAGTCGTAGGTGAAGGTGTTGGTCCGGCGCACCCCCGTCGGATCCAGCACGGTGCTCTTCACCTTGCCGGCCTCGTCCGGCGTATGGTCGGTGATCTGGGTGCCGTTGGCCCCGACCTTGCGGGTCACGTTGCCGGCCCCGTCGTAGGTGTTCTCCTCCACGACGTAGTCCCGCTTGGAACCGTCAGGGTTGCGGAAGTCCTTGAGGGTGATCTTCTCCAACAGGTCGTCGCGGTAGTACTTGTACTCCAGTCGCCGACCCATTGCGTCGGTGTCGCTGGCCAGCCGCCCGGCGAAGTCGTACGAGTAGGAGTGCAGGACCAGGTAGTCGCCGGTGCCGGTGCCGGGGGTGCCGGCCGGGTCACTGCGCCAGTCCCGCAGCCGCACCTCGGCCACCTTGTTCTGAGCGGTGTACGCCCAGTCATAGCGGTTGCCGTTGGCGTCGGTCATGGTCGTCTTGTTGCCGAACCTGTCGTACCCGTAGCTGGTTTCGTTGCCCTCCGGGTCGACGACCCGGACCGGCCGTCCCTCGTCGTCGTACTCGGTGCTGGTAACCCGCTCGGGGTCACCACCGAGCAGGTCGCTGACGGTGACCTTGGTGGGGTTGCCGTCGGCGTCGTACTCGTTGACGGTTCGGCTCTGGTGCTGCTTGCCGGTGACGGCGTCGGTGGTGACCGGGCCGGTGACGGTGGCGACCCGCGAGTGCCCGTCGTAGGTGATCGTGGTGGTGACGCCCGCGGGATAGGTGTCGGAGATGACCTTCTCGGTGATCCGTCGGCCGAGCGCGTCGTAGGTGTACTCGGTCACCAGCCCGGACGGCTCGGTCACCTTGTACAGGTCACCGTTGGCGTAGTACGCGTAGCTGGTGGGCTTGGTCTGCCCGTTGGTGATGCTGCTGGCCAGCAACCCGGCCGGAGGGATGCCGTTGACACCGGCCTCGCCGCCGCTGGTGTAGGTGTGGGTGACCTTGCTGAGGTCCGGGTTGGTCTGGGTGAGGAGCTGACCGGTGCGCTCCCGGTACGTGAAGGTGGTCAGGAACTTGTTGTCGGTCGGGCCGCTGGAGCGGCCGTCGCGCTGCTCCACCGCCAGGTCGATGCGCGGGTCGAACGGGTCGGTGATGGAAGCCGGATAGGTGTAGTAGTTCGTGAAGCACTGGGTGGACGTACGGCAGCTCTTGCGGGTGGCGAGACGCCCCCGGCTGTCGTACGTCATCTCCACCGTGTCACCGTTCTCGTTGGTGACCTTGCTCTGCTGGCCGTCCGCGTTGTAGGAGAACGAGCGGATGGCCATGCCGTCCAACGGGTGCCGCACGAAGATCGGCCCACCGGCGTCGCCAGGGATCACGGTGCAGAAGGCCGGGTCGTTCGGGTCGGGCTGGGTGCAGACCTCGGTGGGCGGCGGGCTCGGCGTCGGGCTGGTCTGCCCGGGGCGGTCCTCCTCGCGGGTCTCCAGTCCGAGCGGGGTGCCGGAGCGCAGCAGTCGACCGGCGAGCGCGTCGTACTCGTACAGGTAGGGGCGGTTGGCCGGGTCGAGGACCTGGACGCTGCGCCGCAGGTCGGTGTCGCCGCCGTAGACGGTTGGCTGACCCACCTTCCAGGTGCCGCCGTTGTCGTCGGTGTACTCCTTGACCCGGTCGGTGGCCGTGTCGTACTCGACCTCGGTGGCGACCCGGCCGCTGGGCAGGGTGACCCGGGTCAGCTGCTGGGCGGCCGGCTTCGCGTACTGGAAGTGCGCCTTGGCCGTGTCCGGGCCGATCGGGCGCGAGTAGACGGCGACCTCGTCGATGGTGCCGGCGAAGTAGCGCTGGGCGGTGCCGCCCCAGGCCGGCCAGGAACTGGGCGTGGTTGCCGAGGCGAGGCCGACCTGGTTGAAGGTCAGCAGCGAGTGCTCGATCGGCTGCCCGGCCAGGTCACCGACCTTGACCCCGTCGAGATACATGGTCTGGGTGTTGGCCATCGCGGAGAGCACCACATGGTGCCACTTGTTGTCGTTGACAGTGATGCCCGAGGTGATCGGTGCGATCGTGCCCGTGGCGAACTGGCCGCGCAGCTTGCCGTCGGTGCCGGTGTAGAGCAGCGGGACGCCGCTGGTGGCGGCGGTGCCGACGGCCTTGTCCTGGTAGCCGATGAGCGGGCCACCGGTCTGGGTCAGGCCGATCTTGAACCACAGCTCCACGGAGACGTCGCGGCTCTTCTTCACCAGCCCCTTGGGCAGCTCGAGGTAGGCCGAGGTGCCGTTGAAGGCCGCGGCGGTGCCGTTGGTGCCCTCCAGCACACCGGGCTGGCCCAGGGTGACGTTGTTGCGGTACGTGCCGGCGTCCTTGCCCAGGTTGATCGCCACGTCGCTGGCCGCGCCGGTGCCCTCGGCCTCGCCGAGGTGGTAGTACGAGTCGGGCTTGGCGTCAAGAACGGCGGTGCGGTAGTGCGAACCGGCCGCGTAGGCATAGTTGGTGCAGGCGGACTCCGGGCCGCAGACCTTGGTCAGCAGGTCACCCTCGTAGGTGTAGTTCCAGGTCAGCTTCGCGCCGTTGACCTGGTCGGTGCTGACCGTGGCGATGCGGTTGCCGTTCCAGGTGAAGGTCAGCGAACGGCCGGCGGTGTTGCTCTGGCTGTTGGAGACCTGGGCCCGGGCGAGCTTGCCGGTCATCGGGTCGAGGGTCAGGTTGACCGAGTGCCCGGAGTTGTCGGTGATCTTCTGAAGTTTGTAGAGCAGGGAGAACTGGTACGTGCTGCCGGTGCGGTCGACAAGCTTCCAGTTGCTGCTGTCGACGGTGAGCTTCGCGACCCGGCCCGGCGGCGGCGCGTACGTGCCGTCCGGGTTCTTGCCGAACCGCACCTCTTGGCCGTCCGGGTAGCGGACCACCACGTTGCCGGAGCCGTCGTTGTCAGGGACCAGCGTCATGTCGTACCGGCTGGACCAGCCGGCGCCGAAGACACCGGTCGTGCGGGGGTCGAGGCTGTTGTAGGTGCGGACCAGGTTCAGCTCCGGACCGACGGTCACCACCGTGGCGTCCACGGCGGAGGTGGCGAAGTTTCCGGTCTGAGCGTCGAACTCGCGACCCTGCTCGGCGTTGGGCGAGGTGGCGATCCGGGACAGCAGGTCCGGTTGTGGCACCGAACTGAGCATTGTCGAGTACGGCGAGATGACCTCATTGGCGCTGTCCTTGACGAAGGAGCGCCACAGGTAGCTCTTGCCCCAGACCATCCGGCCGGCGGGCACCACCCAGGACTGCTTGGCCTGGTAGCCGGAGTTGGTGCAGTTGGTCGCCGCACCGGCGTCGGTCTGGTCGCAGATCTCGAACTTGAAGGACAAGGTGGCACCGGGTGCGGCGTCGGTGTCCACGGCCCGGGCCCAGAGCAACGGGGTGAGCGTCGGGGCCTGGTACCCGTTCTCCGGGTAGAGCTCCTGCACGACCGGCGGAACGTCGAACACCTGGAGCACGATCCGACCGGGTGGCACCTGGTGGTCGGTGAAGACCGCTCCACCGGTACGCACCATGGTGAAGTCGAGGAAGTAGGAGCCGGGCTCCAACCGCTTGACCGTCGCGTCGAGGGTGACCTTCGCGCCACGGGCCAGGGTGGAGGGCAGGTTCGCCGCCCGCTGCTGGGTCACCGCGGCGCCGGTCTGCGCGTTGTAGACCCGGTACGCGAGGTAGTAGTTGGCCGGCGTCCACGCCTCGGCACCGAGGTTGGTGACCGTCACCTTCACCTTGCCGTCCTGGTTACGAAGGACGGCCGGCTCCGGAGTGGGCTTCGGGATCGCGTACCCGGCGTTGTACGGGCTGTGCGTGACGTAGAGCGCCGGCGGGTTCGCCGTGCCGGTACCGGCGAACTTCTTCCACGCCGAGGTGTCGGTGGTGGACGCGCGCAGCGAGAGACCGTTGTTGGCCTGCTGGCCGTTGGCCCAGCGCTGCACGAGGTTACGGCCGCCGACGCCGAGGTCGAACATCTCCCCGGCTGCCGGGCAGGCGGACTGGGGCTGGCCGAGGGCGACGTACCCGTGGGCGAACGAGCGGCTGACCAGCGCGCCACCCACTGCCGGCCCCGGGTATGAGTAGCCGGTGCCGGCCGACCAGGACCCGGTGACCGGGTGGACGCTGACCGCCCGCGCTTTGCAGGAAGCCGCGTCGAAGTTGACAGCGGAGAGCGCCGCCCCGTGGATGGTGTGGTTCTGGAGTCGGCTGACCAGGTTGCCGAACTTGAGGTAGGCCGCCGCGTTGGACCCGCCGGAGCGACCGACGAGCAACTCGCTGCTGCCGGACGTGGAGCTGTCTCCGTGCACGTACATGCTGCTGTCGGCGTTGATCGCAGCGACCGGCGGGCCGACGGTCGGGTCAACCTCGACCGGGTACTGCCGGGCCGGGTCGGCCAACCACGCCCGGTCGGGAGTGACCTTCAGCGCCGTCTGCCCACCCGTGGTGACCAGTTCGTACGCCACCTTGGTGGAGGTGGCGGGACCGGCCGTGCCGGTGCCGGCGTCCACCATGTAACCCGCCGGGATCACGCCGCGTTCACGCCCGTCGCGGTCACTGAGGACGATCTGACCGTCGACCAGCTTCGCGGTGAGGTTGCGCAGGCTCAGCGGGAACACGAACGAGGCGGGTGCCTTGGCCGAGCGCAGGACCAGGGTCTCCTTCACGCCGCCGGCCCGGGGCTCCAGACGCAGGTCGACGTCGGGGCGTACGCCGGGGTAGGTGACGGCGTTGCCGTCCACCCGGCCCGGCGCGTTGGACGCCTCGGCCAGACCGAACCCGAACTCGGTGTCAGCGTCGAAGCTCAGCCGGGCCACCTGACTCGCGGCACCGTTGCCGGCGAGGCGCAGACCGACCGAGTCGGCGGCGATCCCCCACCCGTCGGCGGTCGGCACCAGGGCGTGGTCGATGGGCGACCAGGTGCCGTCCGGCTTGCGGTAGTTGATCGGGGAGGAGGAGAACTCGGTGGTCTGGGTGCCGTCGGCGTTGTCGAAGACCCGCTGGTTGACGTCGCGCTCGGCCGGTCGTTCCCGGCTGGTTCGCTTGTCGAAGCCTGGGGCGTCCTCGACGGGTGCCGTCGCGACGGACGCCTTGTTGCGCCCCGGGGCGGGCTTGTCGGCGAGCTTGTGCAACGGGTACTGCCCGCGCATGGACTTCGGCAGGTCACGGTTGGGGCGTCCGGGTGTCACGTGAGCCTTCCCAGCCGCCGAGCCCCATGCCTGGTTCGGCTTCGCGCCGCCGCCACCCCGACCGGCGGAGGCCACACCGTCCCGGTCGCGGGCACCGCCCGCCGGCAGCGCCGTCACCCCGCTGCCGCCCAGGTTGAGCATCAGCACACCGGCCAGAGCGGCGGCCAGGACCGACCGGGTGGTGCCGGAGCCGAACATCGAACGTTGCCGGGGTAGCCGACCACGCAGATCGGTCAGCCGACCGCGCGGGTCGGGCAGACGGCGAATGCTGAAGGACATGGTCACCCCTGGATCGAGGACGGGCTACGAGGCGGAGACAGGCACGTGCCGGCCGCGAGACCTGCGAAGGCCCCACGAAGCCGGGTGTGGATCGCCGCTACCTCTTCACGGGCACGGCGTTACGACGCCGACTCATAGGTCGACGAGAATGTCAGAAAAGAGAAAGAGACAACTCGGGTGGACGGAATTCACGCGGGAGCGGAGCGCCCAACAATATTCGTGTCGCCTCGGCACGGCAGAATGCCGCCAAGTCAGCGGTCACAGCTTCACACCCCCGTGTGCTGCTACTCATCGATATGCCGCTGTAGGTTGCAGCACGCTCGATCGGCTGTCAAGCCGGAGTGGCGGCAACCTTCCTCATTTGCGCTACGACCTGGGGAGACTACTTTCCGTTAAGACTTCGACCATTTATAGCCTTAAGTCCGTTTGCTCCCTGCTCCGACCCGCCCCGAATGTCCATCATGGATGTTCCCGGACTTCTCGAACCGGGCCGAGCTTCCGCGCTTGGCAGGCGGCCCACGGTCGTGCATGATGGGCCGCGACCGTGGCGGATGGATCACTCACCGCGCACAGTGGACCCTCTGCGAATGTGGCGATCACCACAGACTGATCAATTCATTGCGGTCATTTTTATTCTTCTCGGGGGAGGATCACACAAACGTGTCCCAGTTAACCAAAGAGTCCACACCACGGACGTCTTCTCGGCGTCGGTCGCTGGCATTGACCGCCGCAGCGCTCATCGGCGCCGCCGGCCTCGTGGCACCGCTGCCGGCGTCTCCCGCGCAGGCGGCCACCGACGCCTTCAGCTGCACAGGGGCCGCGGCGTTCTTCAACTCGACAACGGCCGGCACGCTCTCCCGCCGCCAGTACAGCACCCCGGGCAAGGACGGCGGCACCTGGACGGCCGCTTCCACCGTCGGCCCCGGCGGTTGGCAGACGTTCGGCCGCCTGCTGGGTGGGCCGGACGGCCGGGTCTACGGCATCAACTCGACCGGACTCAACCGCTACCGATGGACGGGCAGCGACTGGGAACCCGTCGACGGCAAGCAGAACTGGATCATCAGTTCGAGCTTCACGAACTACGCGACAGCCAGCTACCGCAACAAGATCACTGTGGATCAGATCGGCGACTTCTACGCCGTCGACGCCCAGGGCAAACTGCGCTGGTACCGGTTCGACGAGCCGACGCGGAAATGGACCATCGACGCACGTGTCATCGACTCCGGCTGGGACCGGTACAACCTGATCGTGGCCGGTGCCCCCGGCGTCCTCTACGGCCGCACGTCCGACGGCAAGCTCTACCGACACCGGTTCGACCCGGCGAGTCAGCGGTGGCTCCTGCGGGACCGTCAGGTCGGTTCGAGCGACTGGCAGGGGTTCACCAAGGGGCTCTTCTCCGCCGGCGGAGACACGCTCTTCGGCATTCAGGCCGACGGTGATCTGTTCCAGTACCGCTTCCGCGAGGACAACCTGTCCTGGGCACTGACCGCGGACCAGATCGGCAACGGGTGGGCCGGCTTCCCGAACGTCTTCACCACCACCAACACCTGCCGGCAGGGGGCGATCACCAGCCCCGCGCTGCCCGCCACCCCGGTGCAGCAGAACGCCCCGTTGGCGGTCGTGCAGGCCCCGCCCGCCGGCACCGCGCTCGGCAGCCTGGAGATCGCCTACACCGACAACATCGGTCAACTGCGACACGGACGCGCGAACCCGGACTCGCTGTATTCGATCCAGTGGTCACCGGCGCCCGGCACCGAGGCGTACACGGGTAAGCCGTCGCTGGTCTCGGACGCCCAGAACCGGGTCACCATCGTTGCCCACGAGACCACCAGCAACGTGGGTTCGTTGACCCAGAAGACGCCGGCCATGCCGGACTGGAATCCGTGGCTCGCCCTCGGTGGGGCGATGCGCTCGGAGCCGACCGCCGTCCGGCTCTCCGACGACACCCGCGTGGTCTTCGCTCTGGACGCCGAGGGCGCACTGTGGCACCGGCGGCAGGACGGCACGGCCGGCGATCTGTTTCCGTGGACGCCGCTCGGTGGCACCGGCCTGACCGGGACGCCGGTTGCCGTGCCGGGCGCCGACGGCACCGCCACACTTCTGGTGGCCAACGCTGCCGGCACCCTGCAGGCCGCCACGTACAAGGGTGGCGCGCTGACCTCCGCCTGGACGGGGCTGGGTGGCACGGGCTTCGTGGACACGCCGAGCGTGGTGACACTGCCGGGCCGTCGCCTGATGGTGTTCGCCCGCCACACCGACGGAGTGGTCAAGAGCCAGTTGCAGAACATCGACGGCACCTGGCCCGGCACCTGGACCGCGGTGGGAGCCAGCGGGATCACGCCGGTCGGCTCCCCGTCCGCCGTCCTGAGCCCCAACACCGGCCGCGTCTCGGTGTTCACCCGGACGACCGACGACACCATCCAGCACAGCCGACAGACCGCCGCAGGCTCCACCGCCTGGGGCGACTGGGCCACGGCGACGGTACCGGACGAGACCTATCCGACCGACCCGACGGCATTCGTCTTCCAGAACTCCAACGGCATCCGACTCGGTTTCGTGAGCCGGACCGCCAACGGTTCGGTTCGGCTCTACGACACCGACGAGTCGGCTGCGTCGATCGCCACCCGGGCCGCCCCGGCGGCGGGCATCTCGTTCACGAGGCAGGAGATCCCGCAGCCGCGCGACAACTGACCAGGATGGGGCCGGCGGCCGTC
>NZ_JBEZEH010000031.1:5032-42630 GCF_040648775.1 Micromonospora sp. NPDC049089 | reverse complement strand
CCCCGGCACGCCCCGCCCCCGCGCCCCCCCCCCAGCCGGGCACGCCGCGCAGCCGGGCACGCCGCGCAGCCGGGCACGCCGCGCAGCCGGGCACGCCGCGCAGCCGGGGCACGCCGCGCAGCCGGGGCACGCCGCGCAGCCGGGCACGCCGTGCAGTCGGGGCACGCCACGCGGCAGCGGAGCATCCGGCGGGTCGGCGGGAGGGACAGCAGGGGTACGCCGCGCAGCCGCCCGGCGGGGCTACTTGGTGGCGGTCGGGGTGTCCGGCTCGTCCTCGGTGCCCTCGGACAGGGTGTCGTGCACCCCGTCCGCGTACCCCCGGGCGTAGTCCCAGGTCACGTAGTGGTCCGGGTCGGGGTCGTAGGCGGGTTCGTGCACCCGGGGCCGACCCGAGTTGAGCAGGTGCCGCAGGTTGCCGCGGAGCAGGTCCCAGTCGAAGTAGTGCGGTTCGCGACAGTCCTCGCATTCGATCACGAGCCCGCGAACCCCGATCGGGGCCAGCAGGGCCTGGTAGATCTCCAAGTCAGCGAGGTCTTCCAGCACATCCTGCCGCTCGACGTCGGTCAGCGGATCCGGCGTCGCGTCATCGCCCGGGTCATCCAGACCCGCAGTCGGATCGGCCGGGTCGCCGTTGAACGGGTCGATGGGCTCGTCGTGCACCCCCTCACCGTAGACCCAACGCGGCGCGAACGTCCGCCCCCCGGTCTCCGGGCCGGCCCGGCCTGCCACGGACGGGTCGCCCAGCTCACTGGGTACGATGAAGCGACGTGCCGGCTTCGTGGTGCGCTCCGGTGCCCGCCCGCGCCACCTCGCTGAAGCCCATCCGAGCAGCTCAGGGGAGCAATCGTGGAAAATTCGCCCAGCACCGATCTTCCGGCCGGCGGCGAGCACGCCGACCTGGGCGGCCACCTGCCCGAGCTGCCGGCCGGCTCCGCCCGGGTGGTTCCGCTCGGCCTCACCTTCGATGACGTGCTGCTTCAGCCGGGCGAGTCGGACGTGGTGCCCAGCCGTGTGAATACCCGGACGAAGCTCACCCGCAACATCGAGTTGTCCATTCCGCTGCTGTCCAGCGCGATGGACACGGTGACCGAGGCCCGGATGGCGATCGCCATGGCCCGCCAGGGCGGCATCGGCGTGTTGCACCGCAACCTCTCGCTGGAGGACCAGGCACACCAGGTCGACCTGGTGAAGCGCTCGGAGTCCGGCATGATCACCAACCCGGTGACCGCGAGCCCGGACGACACGCTGCGTGAGGTCGACGAGCTGTGCGGGCGTTACCGCATCTCCGGTGTTCCGGTGGTGGACGGCGACGGCCAGCTGGTCGGCATCGTCACCAACCGGGACATGCGTTTCGTCTCCGAGCCGAACACTCCGGTTCGCGAGATCATGACCCACACCCCGCTGGTCACCGCGCGGGTCGGGGTGAGCAAGGACGAGGCACTGGCGCTGCTGCGTCAGCACAAGGTCGAGAAGCTGCCGATCGTCGACGACTCGGGCCGGCTGCGTGGCCTGATCACCGTCAAGGACTTCACCAAGAGCGAGCAGTACCCGGACGCCAGCAAGGACGACGCCGGCCGGCTGCGGGTCGCCGCCGCCATCGGTGTGGGCGAGGACGCGTACAAGCGGGCCCGTGCACTTGTCGACGCGGGCGTCGACGTGCTGATCGTGGACACCGCGCACGGTCACCAGCGGGCCGTGCTGGACATGGTCCGCCGGCTGAAGGCCGACGTGACGGTTGACATCATGGGCGGCAACGTGGCCACGTACGCGGGTGCGAAGGCGCTTGTCGACGCCGGCGCCGACGGCGTCAAGGTGGGCGTGGGGCCGGGCGCGATCTGCACCACCCGCATCGTCGCCGGGGTCGGCGTGCCGCAGGTGACCGCGATCATGGAGGCGGCCCGGGCCGCCCGCCCGGCCGGTGTGCCGGTGATCGGCGACGGCGGCATCCAGTATTCCGGCGACATCGCCAAGGCCCTGGTGGCCGGCGCGGACACGGTGATGCTCGGCAGCCTGCTGGCCGGTTGCGAGGAGAGCCCCGGCGAGCTGATCTTCGTCAACGGTAAGCAGTTCAAGACGTACCGCGGGATGGGGTCGCTCGGCGCGATGCAGTCCCGGGGTCAGGCCAAGTCGTACAGCAAGGACCGTTACTTCCAGCAGGACGTGCTCAGCGACGACAAGCTGGTTCCCGAGGGCGTGGAGGGCCAGGTGCCCTACCGGGGGCCGCTGTCCCGGGTCGCCCACCAGCTGGTCGGCGGGCTGCGGCTGGCGATGGGGTACGCCGGTGCGGAGAACATCCCCGATCTGCACCGCCGGGGCCAGCTCATCCGGATCACCGCGGCTGGTCTGAAGGAGAGCCACCCGCACGACATCCAGATGACCGTCGAGGCGCCCAACTACCACACCCGCTGATCCAACACCCCCAACCACCTGGAGTCCCCCATGCGTGACGTGGTCGAGATCGGGCTGGGCAAGACCGCGCAGCGCGGCTACCACCTGGACGACATCGCCATCGTGCCGAGCCGCCGTACCCGGGACGTCGACGACGTCTCGACGTCGTGGCAGCTCGACGCGTACCCGTTCGGCATTCCGTGCGTCGGTCACCCCTCCGACGCCACCATGAGCCCGGCCTCCGCGGTGCGGCTCGGTCAGCTCGGCGGCCTCGGCGTGCTCAACGTCGAGGGGCTCTGGACCCGCTACGAGAACCCGACCAAGGTGCTGGACGAGCTGGCCGGCCTCGACGAGGAGGCCCGCGCCACCAAGCGGCTCCAGGAGGTGTACGCCGAGCCGATCCGCCCGGACCTGATCGCCGAGCGGGTCCGCGAGCTGCGCGCCGGTGGCGGCACCGTGGCGGTGCGGGTCTCCCCGCAGCACACCCTCGCGCTGGCGCCGGTGATCCTGGACGCCGGGGTGGACATCCTGGTCATCCAGGGCACCATCGTCTCGGCCGAGCACGTGTCGACCACCGATGAGCCGCTGAACCTCAAGGAGTTCATCGCCGACCTCGATCTGCCGGTGATCGTCGGTGGTTGCACGGACTACAAGACGGCGCTGCACCTGATGCGCACCGGCGCGGCCGGCGTGATCGTGGGCATCGGTGGCGACGAGTGGTCGACCACCGAGTCGGTGCTGGGCATCCGGGTGCCGATGGCCACCGCGATCGCCGACGCAGCGGCGGCCCGCCGTGACTACCTGGACGAGACCGGTGGCCGGTACGTGCACCTGATCGCCGACGGTGACATCCAGACGTCGGGCGACATCGCCAAGGCGCTCGGCTGCGGCGCGGACGCGGTGATGCTCGGTGAGCCGCTGTCGCTCTGCGACGAGGCCCCGGCCGGTGGCGCCTGGTGGCACTCGGCGGCGAGTCACCCGTCGCTGCCCCGGGGTGCCTTCGAGGTTTCCGGTGAGCCGCTCGGGTCGATGGAGCAGTTGCTCTTCGGGCCGGCGGACGAGGCCGACGGCCAGCTCAACCTGTTCGGTGGGCTGCGTCGGGCGATGGCCAAGTGCGGTTACCGCGACCTGAAGGAGTTCCAGAAGGTCGGCCTGGTCCTCGACCGCTGACCGTTCCTGACGCGCGAAGGCCGGCCCGCACGGGCCGGCCTTCGTCGTGTTCAGTCGGCTGTCACTTCTCCACGTAGATGGTCAGGTCGGACATGTTGCGGTAGCTGGTCGCCGCGAAGTCGAGCGACTGGCCCTTGTTGTCCGCGCCGCCGGGGGCGGTGTCCATCTCCCAGTTGGCGTGGTGGAAGTTGCGCTCGCCGATGGTCTGGAAGAACTGCTGGAAGTTGAGGTCGCCGTCGCCCAGCGGGGTCATCTGGTACCCGTTGGGAACGCTGGTGTCCCGGTCGCCGTCCTTGGCGTGGAAGAGCGGGAACCGGGTGGTCCGGTCGGCCACGGTGAGGATCGGGTCGAACAGGTCGGTCACCTCCTGGCCGGCCGGGTTGACGTACTTCTGGTGCTTGTAACGGGCCACGTAGGCCCAGTAGATGTCCAGCTCGAAGAAGACGTACCTCGGGTCGGTGATCTCGAAGAAGTACTCCAGTCGGCGGATGCCGGAGGACCGGGTCTGCCGGCCCTGCGCGTCGCGTGGGCCCCGGTCGATCAGGAAGTTGTACGCGGCGTCGTGGTTGTGCGTGTAGAGCCGCATGCCCCGGGCCTTGGCCTGCCGGCCCAGCTCGTTCCAGATGTCCGCGGCGGCGTCCCACTCTGCCTTGTACGCGCTGCTGGTCGGGTCGCTGCCGGTGCCGATGTTCTTCATGCCGAGTTCCTCGGCGATGTCCAGCTGTTGCTGGAAGGTGGCCGGCTGGATCGAGGCGTGGGTGCCGTTGGCCACCAGGCCGTTGTCGTCGAGGATCTTGCGAATCTCGGCGGGGGTGATCTGCCGGCCCAGGATCTCGGTGCTCTGGGTGTAGCCGGCGAACTCGATCTCCTTGTAGCCGATCTCGGCGAGTCGGGCGAGGACGCGCTCGAAGCCGTACGGCACCCCGCTGTCGTCGGGCGCGGCGGTAATCCGGTCGCGGACGCTGTAGAGGATGATGCCGCGGTTGCGGGCCGGGATCAGCGGCTCCACCCGTAGCTTGCTCGCCTTGCCGGGGTTGGCGAGCGCGGGGGTGCCGGTGGCGAGGACGGGTAGGCCGGCCGCGCCGATCGCGGCGGCGGCGCCGGCGGAGGCGGCGAGCAGGGATCGGCGGCTGAGCCGGCCGGTGGGGGTGGCGTCGGGGGCGGTGTGGTCTGGCATGGTTCCACCTTTCGCGACGGTGGTCGGAGACAGACACTAACGTCGGTCTAAGTCGAAAGATAGGTTCGATCGACGGCAGCTTTTGTTTGATTCAACGAAAGTTACTGATGATCGTCGATACCGGCCGCGCGGCCCGCGATGCTGACTACGCTCGTCCTGACCGCACCGCGCAGGAGGCGAGAGGCGCAGGAGGCGAGAGGCGCAGGAGGCCGCAACGCCGCAGGAGGAGTGGGCATGGTCCGGACCGGACGCAGACTGCGCATCGCCGCGCTGACCTGCGCGATCGGGCTGGCAGTCACCGGTTGTACCGGCGACGACCGCGACGGCTTCCGGCCCGGTGCCGCCGACGTCAGCGACCCGTACGTGCCGGGGCACGGCAACGGCGGTTACGACGTCGGGCACTACGGCCTCGACGTGCGCTACGACCCGTCGACCGACCGGCTGACCGGTCGAGCCGTCATCACGGCCACCGCCACCCAGGACCTGTCCCGGTTCAACCTGGATCTGGTCGGCCTGGAGGTCCGCGCGGTCAGCGTGGGTGACGTGGCGGCCGAGCACCGGCGCGACGACGGCGAGTTGGTGGTGACCCCCCGCGACGGACTGCCGCGCGGCCGGCAGTTCACAGTGACTGTCGAGTACGCGGGCATCCCCACCGCCGTCGACGACGGGGCGTTGGGCAGCGGTGGTTTCCTGCACACCGCCGACGGCGCGGTGGCGCTCGGCCAACCCGACTCGGCCGCCACCTGGTTCCCGGTCAACGACCACCCGTCGGACAAGGCCACCTACGACCTGGCGGTGACCGTTCCGGACGGCCTGGCCGCGCTGAGCAACGGCGTACCCGGGCCGAAGAGCAGCGCCGACGGTTGGACCACCTGGCGCTGGTCGGAGCGTGCTCCGATGGCCAGCTATCTCAGCACGCTCGTGATCGGCGACTACCGGGTGGTGACCGGCACGCACGCGGCTCGACCGATGGTCACGGCGGTGGCCGCGAGCCTGCCGGAGACCGGCGGCGCGGCCACCTCGCTGGCCCGCACCGGCGCGATCGTCGACTTCCTGGCCAGCCGCTTCGGCCCGTACCCGTTCGACTCGTACGGGGGGATCGTGATCGCCGACGACCGGATCGGGTACGCGCTGGAGACCCAGTCCCGGCCGGTCTACGGGCCTGGCTTCTTCGCGGACGACAAGCCGAACCCGAGCGTCGTCGCGCACGAACTGGCGCACCAGTGGTTCGGCGACAGCGTGTCGCTGACCAGGTGGAGCGACATCTGGCTCAACGAGGGCTTCGCCAGCTACGCCGAGTGGTTGTGGGAGGAGCACGACGGCGGCCGGACCGCCCAGCGCAACTTCGAGATCCAGTACGCGGCGACCGACTGGACGCAGCCGTCGGTCGAGCCGGGCCGGGAGCAGATGTTCGGCACTGCCGTCTACAAGCGCGGGGCGCTCGCCGTGCACGCGTTGCGCCGGACCGTCGGTGACGACCTCTTCTTCCGCATCCTGCGTACCTGGACCACCGAGCGGGCGGCGGGCAACGCGACCACGGCGGACCTCGTCGCGCTGGCCGAGCGGGTCGCCGGGAGGCAACTGCGTCCGCTCTTCGACGCCTGGTTGGTGGGCGGGTCGGCTCCCACACTGCCGTGATCCGGCCCCGCCGCCCGGTCGATATGCTGCCGCCTGCGAACGGCGGGTAGGCGCCCGTTCGCGCGGAACTGCGGAGGCCGTGACCGGCCACCGTGCGGAAAGGGTGTGGGATGCGCGGGACGCGGCACAGACTGCGAGTGGCTGCCGGCCTGCTGGTGACCGGTGCGCTCGCACTGTCCGGATGCGACTCGGCGGGCCCGGAGGCGGCCCCGTCACCGAAAGCGTCCCCCACTCCGGCGCGGACGTTCGCCGCGGGCGCCGACGGGGTCGGCGACGCCTACTTCCCGACCTACGGCAACGGCGGCTACGACGTCGGGCGGTACACGGTGAAGGTGCGCTACGACCCGGCCAAGGACCAGCTGACGGGTACGACAACGGTGCGGGCCACCGCGACCACCGACCTGTCGTCGTTCAACCTCGACCTGGCCGGCCTGACCGTCAGCGCGGTCACTGTGGACGGCGCACCGGCGACCCACAGCCGCAAGCGGAACGAGCTGGTGATCAAGCCGGCTTCCGGGCTGATCAACGGCAACGGGTTCGTCGCCGAGGTCACCTACGCGGGCAAGCCGAAGCCGCTGAAGAACGAGGCGCTCGGTGACGGTGGTTTCCTGCACACCGCCGACGGTGCCATCGCGCTGGGTCAGCCCGAGTCGGCCAGCACCTGGTTCCCGGTCAACGACCACCCGTCGGACAAGGCGGCCTACGACTTCGAGGTCACCGTTCCGGACGGCCTCACCGCGATCAGCAACGGCGTTCCCGGCGGGAAGACCAGCACGGGCGGTTGGACCACCTGGAAGTGGTCGGAGAAGTCGCCGATGGCCAGCTATCTGAGCACGCTGGTGATCGGCAAGTTCCGGATCACCGCCGGCGAGCACAAGGGCCGCCCGGTCTACAACGCGGTCACCACCACCGAGCCCAAGGGGAGCGCGGACGCGTCGATAGCGCAGACCGTCGCGGTGGCGGACTACCTGGAGAGTGTGTTCGGGCCGTACCCGTTCGACGCGTACGGCGGTGTGGTGATCTCCGACAGCCGGATCTCCTACGCCCTGGAGACGCAGAGCCGACCGGTGTACGCGGCGAGCTTCTTCCGGCAGGGCGAGAACACCGAGGTCGTCGCGCACGAGCTGGCCCACCAGTGGTTCGGCGACAGCGTCGCGTTGGCCAGGTGGGAGGACATCTGGCTCAACGAGGGCTTCGCGACGTACGCGGAGTGGCTCTGGGCCGAGCACACCGAGGCGTACACCGCCAAGGAGGCGTTCGACAACCGGTACGCCAGCATGTCCGCGCGGGTGTGGCAGACACCGCCGGGCAAGCCGGGCGCGGAGAAGCTGTTCAGCGAGTCGGTGTACCAGCGCGGCGGCATGACACTGCACGCCCTGCGGGTGGCCGTCGGCGACAAGGCGTTCTTCGAGATCATCAAGACCTGGGCGGCGGAGAAGCGCGACGGCACCGCCACCACTGCCGAGTTCGTGGCAGTGGCCGAGCGGATCTCCGGCAAGCAGCTCGACGCGCTCTTCGACGCCTGGCTCTACGGCACCAAGAAGCCCGCCCAGCCCAAGCGGCTCTGAGCCGCGGTCAGTTCTTCACGACAAGTTTGGGGTGGGCGGCCAGGTAGGCGTCGGCGCGGCCGGCGCGGAGTTCGGTGAGGAACTTCCGGCCCTCGGTGGTGAGCTGTTCACCCCGGTAGGCGCTGCCCTTGCCGACGCCGGAACCGGGTAGCCCGACCAACGTGAAACGGTTCTCCGGCAGGCCACTGAGGGCGTACGCGATGTCGACGATCCGGCGTCCGCCCACGTAGACGAGCGTGTCGCCCAGCGCGGAGACCACCTGGTCGACGCGCTCGGGTTGCTTGGCCAGGCCCTCGTCCAGGATCTTGCGGGTCATCGCCCGGATCAGCTGCTGCTGGTGGCGCTGCCGGGCGTAGTCACCGCCGGTGATGTAGCGCTGCCGCGCGTAGTCCAGCGCCTGCCAGCCGTTGAGGTGCATCTCGCCCTTCTCGTAGACCTGCTGCGGCCCCTTGTAGCCGCCTGGCGCGCTCTCCCGGTACTTGCCGTCCGGTCGGCGGTGCAGCGACTCGACCCGCTGGTCGATGTAGATGTCCACCCCACCCAGGGCGTTGACCAGCCGGTCGAACCCGTTGAAGGTGAGCACCGCGCCGGCGTCGATGCGCAGCCCGGTGTAGCCGCTGACAGTGCTGCGCAGCAGCTCGTACCCCTGGGCCGTGCTGGGTTGTTTGGGTTTGCCCGGCACCCGGCTGCCGAAGCTCATGGCGTGCGTGAGTTTGGTCTTGCCGCCCTTGTAGCCGGCCTTCGGGAACGCCGGGATGTCCACCAGCAGGTCGCGGGGGAGCGAGAAGAGGTACGCCCGATTCAACCCCTTGGGTACGTGCAGCACCAGCACGGCGTCCGAGTGCGGCTCCCATCCGGGCACGCTGACCCGGGTGTCCACACCGACCAGCAGCAGGTTGAGCGGGCCGGTGATGTCCGCGCCCGGCGGTGGGCCGCTAGGGCTCGGGGTCGGCGTGCCGACGGGTGACGGGGTCGGTGAGCCGGCCACCGGAGCGCCGCCCGGCTTGTTGTCGCCGGTCAGACGGGTGATCACCACGGTGCCGGCCGCGATCAGCGCGACGACGGCGAGGGCCGCCAACCCCAGCAGCAGCCACCGTCGGCGCGGCGCCATCGACCCGAGAACCATCCTGGATTCCTCCCACCCGTCTGGTGAACAACGCTCCGACGGGTGCTCCGGGTTGCGGCCGGGAGGCGCCGGGTCGGTCGGCCGGAGCATGATCGCGCAAAAACGGGCGCTGGCGCGAGCGCTACTGGCGAGTAATGATGCACCCATGCGGTACGACGTGCTCGTCATCGGGTCCGGCTTCGGTGGCAGCGTCACCGCGCTCAGACTGGCCGAGAAGGGCTACTCGGTCGCGGTGCTGGAAGCCGGCCGCCGCTTCGCCGACGACGAGTTCCCGCAGACGTCCTGGCGGCTCCGCCGGTTCCTCTGGGCACCCAAGCTGGGCTGCTACGGCATCCAACGGCTCACCCTGCTCCGCCCGGCCGGTCGACGATCCGGCGGCGGAGTGCTGGTGCTCTCCGGCGCCGGGGTGGGCGGCGGTTCGCTGGTCTACGCGAACACCCTCTACGAACCGCTGCCGGCCTTCTACGACGACCCGCAGTGGCGGGACATCACCGACTGGCGCGACGAGTTGGCCCACCACTACGACCAGGCCAAACGAATGCTCGGCGTCACCACGTACCCGGTGCACACCGGCGCGGACCGCGCCATGCGCGCGGTGGCCGAGCGGATGGGGGTGGGGCACACCTTCCACGCCACCCCTGTGGGCGTGCACATCGGCCGGCCCGGCCAGCGGATCGCCGACCCGTACTTCGGCGGTGCCGGCCCGGAACGCACCGGCTGCCTGCACTGCGGTTCGTGCATGACCGGCTGCCGGCACGGGGCGAAGAACACCCTCGTCAAGAACTACCTCTGGCTCGCCGAACGGCTCGGGGTCACGGTCCGTCAGTTGACCACGGTGACCGCCGTCCGGCCCGCCGACGGCGGCGGGTACGAGGTGCACACCGAACGCACCGGCGCCTGGCTGCGCAAGGCTCGACGGGTCATCCACGCCGATCAGGTGGTCTTCGCCGCCGGGGCGCTCGGCACCCAGCGGCTGCTGCACGGGATGCGGGCCGACGGTGCGCTACCCGGGCTTTCGGCCCGCCTCGGCGAGCTGACCCGGACCAACTCGGAGGCGATCCTCGGCGCCTCGGTGCCACGCCAACGGGCCCGGTCCGAGCGGTTGGACTACACCGAGGGGGTGGCCATCACCAGCTCGTTCCACCCCGACCCGCAGACACACATCGAGCCGGTCCGCTACGGGCGGGGCTCCAACGCGATGGGGCTGCTCCAGTCGCTGCTGGTCGACGGCGGCCCGCACCGGGTCCGCCGCTGGCTGGGCAGCATCGTGCGGCAGCCCCGGTTGGCGGCGCGGATGCTGTCGGTACGCGGCTGGTCGGAACGGACGGTGATCGCCCTGGTCATGCAGTCCGTGGACAACTCGCTGACCACCCGGTGGCGGCGTGGCCCGCTCGGCAGCAGGTTGGTCACCGGCCCGGGCCACGGCGCGCCCAGCCCCACCTGGATCCCCGCTGGCAACACCGCCGCCCGAATGCTCGCCGACGAGATCGGCGGCACCCCCGGCGGCTCACTCACCGAACCGTTCGACATCCCGATGACCGCGCACATCCTGGGCGGGGCGGTCATCGGCGCCACCCCGGCCGACGGGGTGATCGACCCCTGGCATCGGGTGTACGGGCACGTCGGGCTGCACGTGGTCGACGGCGCGGCCGTCTCGGCCAACCTGGGCGTGAACCCGTCCCTGACGATCACCGCACAGGCGGAACGGGCGATGTCCTTCTGGCCCAACAAGGGCGACGAGGATTTCCGCCCGCCGCTCGGCTCCCCGTACCGCCGCCAGCCCCCCGTACCCCCGCAAAACCCGGCGGTCCCGCCGCACGCCCCGGGCGCGCTGCGACAGTGACCCGCCGCCACCTCCGCGATCTCGCACTTTCGGATGTCGTTACGTGGCATTCGTGGCCTTTGTCGGGGCAGAAAGTGCAAGATCGCCGGGAGAGTGGATTGCCGGCGAGCCGGTGCCGGCAGCGGCCGTGACTGTCGGTAGGCTTCGTGCACATGAGCCTGCCTCGCCCAGTCCTCGTGGTGGACTTCGGAGCCCAGTACGCCCAGCTCATTGCCCGCCGGGTCCGTGAGGCGAAGGTCTACTCCGAGATCGTGCCGCACTCGATGCCGATCGCCGAGATGCTGGCGAAGAACCCGGCCGCGATCATCCTGTCCGGCGGCCCGTCCAGCGTCTACGCCCCGGACGCGCCGCAGATCGACGCGGGCGTGTTCAGCGCCGACGTGCCGGTCTTCGGCATCTGCTACGGCTTCCAGGCGATGGCCCAGGCGCTCGGCGGCACCGTCACCAGGACCGGCAACCGTGAGTACGGTGGCACCCCGCTGCGCCCCCGCCTCCTCGACCCCGGTGTGCTGCTGCGTGACCTGCCGGCGGACCTGCCGGTCTGGATGAGCCACGGCGACTGCGTCACCGAGGCGCCCGAGGGCTTCACGGTGACCGCCGAGTCGGCGGGCGCGCCGGTCGCCGCCTTCGAGGACCTGGCCGGTCGACGGGCCGGCGTGCAGTTCCACCCGGAGGTCGGCCACACCGCGCACGGCCAGGAGATGCTGACCCGCTTCCTCTACGACATCGCCGGCATCGAGCCGACCTGGACTCCCGAGAACATCATCGACGAGCAGGTCGCCCGGATCCGCGCCCAGATCGGCGACAAGGAGGTCATCTGCGGCCTCTCCGGCGGAGTCGACTCGGCGGTCGCCGCGGCGCTCGTGCACAAGGCCGTCGGTGACCAGCTCACCTGCGTCTTCGTCGATCACGGCCTGCTGCGCGCCGGCGAGGCCGAGCAGGTCGAGAAGGACTACGTCAGTGCCACCGGCATCAAGCTGAAGGTGGTCGACGCCACCGACCGGTTCCTCGGCGCGCTCGCCGGGGTGACCGACCCGGAGCAGAAGCGCAAGATCATTGGTCGGGAGTTCATCCGGGTCTTCGAGGCCGCGGCCCGCGAGATCGCCGCACACGGCGACGTCGAGTTCCTCGTCCAGGGCACCCTCTACCCCGACGTGGTGGAGTCCGGCGGCGGCACCGGCACCGCCAACATCAAGAGCCACCACAACGTCGGCGGCCTCCCGGAAGACCTGAAGTTTGCGCTGGTCGAGCCGCTGCGCACCCTGTTCAAGGACGAGGTCCGCACGCTCGGCCTCCAGTTGGGCCTGCCCGAGGCGATGGTCTGGCGGCACCCGTTCCCCGGCCCCGGTCTGGCCATCCGGATCATCGGCGCGGTCGACCAGGAGCGGCTCGACCTGCTCCGCCAGGCCGACCTGATCGCCCGCGAGGAGCTGACCGCCGCCGGCCTCGACCGGGGTGTCTGGCAGTTCCCCGTGGTGCTGCTCGCCGACGTGCGCAGCGTCGGTGTGCAGGGAGACGGGCGCAGCTACGGGCACCCCGTGGTGCTGCGCCCGGTCTCCAGCGAGGACGCGATGACCGCCGACTGGTCCCGGCTGCCCTACGACATCGTGGCCCGGATCTCCACCCGGATCACCAACGAGGTCGCCGAGGTCAACCGGGTGGTCCTGGACGTCACCAGCAAGCCGCCGGGCACCATCGAGTGGGAGTGAGCGCCGCTCAGGCCGCCGGCGGCGGGCTGGACGGGGTCGTCGGCGGGTAGAGCGGGGCCGTCGGCGGGTAGGGCGGCGTCGAGGCGTACCCCTGCGGTGGTCCGCCGGGCGCGGGCCCGGCGGTGGGCGGCGGGCCGTTCTGCGGCGCGACGCCCGCGGCGTGCGGCCAGGCCGGCGCGCCGCTAGGCTCCTCCGGCATCAGGAACCACATGATCGGGTACGCGAACAGCGCGAGCCCGCCGGTGAGCAGGCCGGTGACCGCGAAGATCACCCGGACCAGTGTGGGATCGACGGCGAAGTAGCGGCCGACGCCGCTGGCGACCCCGGCGACCATGCGGTCGGTGGTGGGTCGCCGGAGCTGCTTGTAGGGAGCGTGGGGAGCGGTGGTCGATGTCATACCCCCACAGTCCGCGCTGGTGCCCGGCCCGCCCTCGGTGACCGCCCGGATCCTTACCCTGACCAATCCCTGACCGGGGCCAGATAGTCAGGAATCCGACTCTTTTCCGTTCCGGTAACCCGGCCCGGGGAGAATTTGCTCCCGTGACCACCTTGCTCAAGCCGCTCCGCAGGATCGCGGCATACGCAGTTTGTGCTGATTCAAGCGGCCGAGTCCTGCTGGTCCGCGCATCGGAGCGCTCCGGCACCCCCGGCACGTGGTCGCTGCCCGGAGGGGCGGTCGACCACGGCGAAGACCCGAACCACACGGTCGTCCGCGAGACCGCCGCCGAAACCGGCCTCTCCGTCGCCGTCTCCGGCCTGGCCGACGTGCTCGCCGACATGCGGGCACTTCCCGACCGCGGCATCACCATCCACACCGACCGGCTGATCTACCGGGTTGCCGTGCGCGGTGGCACCCTCGCCGACCGGGTCGGCGAGCGCCCCACCGACCTGGCCCGGTGGTACACCCTCGACGAGGCGCGCGAGCTGCCGCTGCGCTCGTTCACCGCACGCGCCCTCGGGCTGCCCGCCTCCTCGGCCGACGTGGTGCCCGACGAGGCACCCGAGTTCCCCTCCTTCTACGCCGTGCCCGGCCCCGACGGGCTGCACCGGGCCCAGCGCTTCGCCGCGTACGCGGTCTGCACCGACCCCGCCGGCCGAGTGCTGCTCACCCGCATCTCCGACGGCTACCCCGGCGCCGGCTGCTGGCACCTACCCGGAGGCGGCACCGACTACGGCGAACAGCCCGGCGCGGCACTCATCCGGGAGCTGATCGAGGAAACCGGCCAGGCCGGCCGCCTCGTCGAGCTGCTCGGCGTCGCGAGTCACCGCGACGCCGCCTCACTCGGCCCCGAGGGTTACCCGATCGACTGGCACGGCGTACGCGCCTTCTACCGGGTCGTCGTCGACCAGCCCAACCCGCTGACCGTGGCCGACGTGGGCGGCTCCACCTGCGAGGCCCGCTGGTTCGGCCGCGAGGAGTTGGGCGCCCTCCCCACCGACCGCCTCACCGAGGTGACCGCCGAAGCAGTCCAGGCCGCCCAACTCACCTGACCCCCGACCCCGAGGGGTCGTCCGGCTTCGGTAGGTCCATGCCCAGCCTGTGATCCACTCGGGTTCCTTGAAAACGCGGTATCCCGGGCGCTGGAATACCGCGCCTTCCGTGAACCCGAGTGGATCACCGCCAGCCTCGGGTTTCCCGTGCACTGCCTCGCATTGATCATGAAGTTATTGTCTGAACGCCAGTTGGACGACGGTAACTTGATGATCAACAGTTGTGGGTGCGGAAGCGGGGGCGAGCGAAGGTGCAATTCGCGCGGCGAGTCGGGGCTTATGGGCTTTTGCGGGACGCGGGCCGGGTCCTGGTGGTTCGGGACGGGGCGGAGGGCGAGTTTCCCGGGGTCTGGCGGTTGCCCGGCGGTGCCGTCAGGCATGCCGAGGACCCGGAGCGCGCCGTGATCCGCCAGGTCGACGAGCAGGTCGGGTTGACGGTTGCGGTGACGCGACTACTCGCGGTGGTTGCCGATGTGGCCACCTCTTCGGAGGACAAGGCTTCGCTGCACACCGACCGGCTGCTGTTCGACCTCAGCACGCCCCACGACGCGCTGCCGGATGGCGCGGAGCGTGAGAGTGCGCGGCCCGAGGGCGGGTCGCGCGGCGTCGGGGCTGGTCTGGTCGATCAGGCTTCCTGGCTTTCGCTGGCGGAGGTGGCGCAGTTGCCGTTGGCCCCGTTCACCGCCGAGGCGCTCGGCCTGCCAGTCTCCCCACTCCCGCCGGCGGCGCACCGATCGCGGGACCTGTTGCCGCCGCAGCACCCCGACCGTCGGCTGCGCTTCGGGGCGTACGGGCTGGTCACCGACCCCGGTGGGCGGATCCTGCTCACCCAGATCGCGGAGGGCTACCCGGGGGCCGGTCTGTGGCACCTGCCTGGCGGGGGCACCGATCACGGCGAGCAGCCGACCACCGGGTTGCTACGGGAGTTGGTCGAGGAGGGTGGGCAGGTGGGCCGGGTCGTGGAGCTTCTCGGCGTCAACAATCTGCACAATCCCGCCGCGCTGGGCCCGGAGGGTCGACCTCTGGACTGGCATGGCGTACGGGTGATCTATCGGGTGCTGGTGGACGTACCTACCGACGCGGTGGTCACCGAGTCCGCCGGGGGGTCGACGGCGCGGGCGGGGTGGTTCACCCGCGAGGAGGCGACTGACCTGCCGTTGAGCGACATCGCTGCCGTGGCAATCGGACAGAGTGGTCGATAGCACACCGCCCGGCGAGCCGAGTTGGTGACCCTCCGGTACAGTCAAAGGCGGGAATGATGGAGGAAAAGGGCGAAGAAGCCCGGGATGGGAACAAGCGAGCGGTTCGAGCGGTTTAAGCCAGATACAAGTACCGCCGGCAGCTATCGCCAAGCCATGTTCCCCTATGCGATGGTGTACTCCGCAAAACGGCTGCCGGGCCATGCAAGGTCCGGCACGAGACAGCCGGACACCCGCCACTTGGCGGTCAGCAGATCCGGTGATGGAGGAAACGTGCCGAGAGCCCCATGGCGCCGGCGTCGTACTACTGACAGTCCGCGCCCCGCAGGGCGTCGCTGGGCGGGCCGGTTGCGCCGCAGCAGCACGTTCGCCCGCCAGGTGCTGTTGGTCCGGGTCGGCCGCCGCGACGGCGACCTGCACCCGACCGACCTGGCCCCGACCGAGCACCGGTACGCCGATCGGCAGCGCCGTCGCTACGGCCTGGACCGGCTCAGCCGGCCGACACTGGGCGTGGACCCGACACTGGGCCTGGACCGAGCCGACGTCGAGGCGGTCATGCCGGTCAGCCCGGCGATGCCACCGATGACGCAGACCGACGAGGCCCACACGATCCCGCTGCTTCCCGGCGAGCGCACCATCGCGCGCCGGATGAAGTTCGGCCTGGTCAACGCCTGCACGCTGGCCAGCCTGATGCTCGGCATGCTGGCCATCTTCCTGGCCATGCAGGGCGAGGTGCGCATGGCGGCGCTCTGCCTGATCGCGTGCGTCGGCTTCGACGGTCTGGACGGCGCGCTGGCCCGACGGCTCGGGGTGGCAAGCCCGTTCGGCGCGCAGATGGACTCACTGGCCGACATGTGCTCGTTCGGTCTCGCCGCGCCGGTAGTGGTCTACGCCTCGCTCGCCGGTTCCGTCTCCACGGCGGCGGCGGCGGTGGCGTGCGCCCTGGTCGCGGCGTGCGCCGCGATCCGACTGGCCCGCTTCAACGTCTCGCCGAAGGACGGCAGGTTCTTCTGCGGGGTGCCCACCACCATGGCGGCCGCGGTCCTCGCCGTGACAGTGGCGATCGGCCTGCCGGTGCCCGGTGCCGTGCTGGTCGCCGGTGTGGCGCTGCTGGCCTTCGCGATGGTGTCGAGCTTCCCGTACGCCAAGCTCGCCCGCCTGGTGAAGCTGCCGCCGTGGCTCTGGCTGGCCCCGGTGATCGGCGCGCTGGTCGACATCCGGCTCACGTTCGCCCTGATCGTGGTGGGCTACCTGGTCAGCGGGCCGGTTCTCTGGCTGCGGCAACGTCGTACCGCCTGATTCGAACAGACAGAATGGGGCGCCGCGGTCAGCGGCGCCCCGTTCTTCGTCTGCGGGTCAGCGCCAGCGGGCGATGACCGTGGACCCGCCGACCACCTTGTCGCCCGGCCCGACCAGCGGGTCGGCGGCCTCGGCGGGTAGGTAGACGTCGGTCCGGGAGCCGAACCGGATCAGCCCGAAGCGCTCGCCCTTGGCCAGCAGCGCGCCGATCGGCGCGCGCTGCACGATCCGGCGGGCGATCAGCCCGGTCCGCTGCGCGACCACCACGGTGCCGCGAGCGGTGTCCAGCACGGTGTACGCGGCGACGTTGTGCTCGGCGTCCGGCTTCATCGCGTTGACGAAGCCGCCGTCGGCGACGAAGTAGTCCACCACCTTGCCGGCGACCGGAGCGCGGTTGACGTGCACGTCCAGCACCGACAGGAAGACCGCGATCCGTAGCCACTCGCCGTCGCCGAAGCGCTCGTCGTGCAGCCGCTGCACCGACAGGACCTTCCCGTCCGCGCTGGCGACCACGGCGCTCGGGTCCTCCGGCACGTCCCGTTCGGGGTCCCGGAAGAACGCGGCGACCGGCCCGGCGGCCAGGGCCGGCAGCAGCCACAGCTTGGACGACGGGCGCGCCACCCGGGCCAGCGCCGCGATGCCCAGCGCGATGCCCGCCGCCGCCACCCCGTTGGAGTCGATGTGCATGCCCCGGGTCACCGGCACGCTCGACGGCCGGTACGCGGGGGCCAGGCTGTCGGCAGCGGCCGGGCTGGCCGGGGTGAACCGCAGTCGGTAGACCCGCACCGGTGGCGAGTTGCGCAGCACCAGATCGGCGCCGACGCCGTAGAGGGCGTCCTGTCGGGCCAGCTCGGCGGCGGCACCCTCGGTCCGGCCGGGGGTGGCGACGGTCGCCACGCTCAGCACCGCCCCGTCGGTCAGGTACTTGACCAACCCCTCGACGCCGCTGCGGGTGGCCTCGGCGGTGCCGGTGAACGCCTCAGCGGCGATGACGACCTCGGCGGCCTCGGCCTCGGCCAGCGAGTCGACGACGCTCACCCGGTCGGCCACCCAGCGACCCTGGGCTGTGATGTGCTCGCTGAGCGCGGCAGCGCCGAACGGCTCGGCGGGCACCACGGTGAGCCGGTCACCGGGGAGCAGCGCATCGACCGCCGCGGCCAGCACCGCGGAGTCCGGGGTCACCCCGACCAGCAGGGCGGCCTTGGGGTCGTTGATCCGGGCCAGCTCGGCGACGAGGGTACGGGCGGCTCGCTCGCCGATGCGGACCGGACCGGACCGGCCGGTGGTACGCACGGCGGGGGACTGGGTCATGTCGGGCGGGCTCCTGACGGGGGTAGAGACGGGAATCGCGGCGGGACCGCCATGGGCGGGACGGGCCGGCCGGCGGAGGCGAGATCTCCACCAGCCAGCATATGCGTCCGTCCGCGCCGGCCGCACCGCCGTGGGGATGCGGTGGACCGACGCGGACGGCCGTCCGAGGTCAGGCTTGCCTGCGCGGACCCTCGTGCTCGTCACCCGGCTGGTCGCCGGTGGCCCCGACCGGTTGGTCGGAGCGGGTCGGCTCGTCCCCCTCGGACGAGGCCGGGCGGGCGGGGTTCCCGGTGGTCGGCTCGTCGTCTCCGTTGTCGGGTCGGCCGGGGATGGGCTCGGTCGACGGCTCCGACGGCGAATGTGCCAGCCAAGCCGGGTGGATCACGTCGGCGCCCGGCACGTTCTGCGCCCGCACCTCGGTCGTCGGCGTCTCCAACATCGGGTCCGAGATGAGCGTCGGGTCGGAGGAGGGAGAGTCCCAGGTGGACCGTTCGGCTTCCCAGACCGGCAGGGCCGCGCCGGACGTCGACGTGGCGGCACCAGAGACGGGTGCGCCGGAGACGGGTCCGCCGAAGACGGACGTGCCGGAGACGGGTGTCCCGGAGACGGGCGCGACCGCCTCGGCTGCGCCGGCCTCGGCAATCGGTTCCGGCTGGTTCGGTCGACTCGAGCGCAGCGCGCCGACCAACCCGAAGACCCCGATCAGGATGAGTGCGCCGGCCAGGAACCAGCCGACCGGCGGCAGGGCGAGCCCGAGCAGTTGGGCGAGCAGCCACCAGGCTGACAGCGCCAGGAACACGAGCCCGAAGGCGAACGACACCAGATCCGTGCGGTGAGCCTTCACCGGGTCACCTCCAGGTTGCCGGCATTGACATGGATGTAGAGACGCAGGGTCCCGCCGCCGGGCCCGTCCGCGCCGACGTCGGTGGATTCCCGCAGGCGGCCGTCCAGCCCGCCGGAGCGGTTGCCGAAGATGTTGGCGTCGCCCGCGTTGACGTCGGCCACTGTGGTGACGTCCACGTTCGGCGGCACGACCACCGTCGCCTGGCCGAAGTTGACGGCCACCGTCACCTGGCTGTCCCGTTTCGCGAAGTTGATCCCTCGTAGGTCGAGCACGGCGTCACCGAAGCTGTTCTCGTACCGGTCCGCCAGGTCGCGGTGGTCGGTGGGCGCCCAGGTCACCGCGCCGTCGACCCCCCGGATCCGGTCGTAGGACTCTGCGACGGTCGCCGTGCCCAGCGCCGCTGCGGTCACCAGACCGAGTGCGATGAGCCAGCGCGCCCGTCCGAACCACGTGCCGACCAGCAGGCCCAGCGCGATCGTGGCCAGCGCGGCAGCGAAGTACGCCGAGGCGCTGACGGCGAAGACGTCCAGCAGGTCGAGCAGGGCGACCAGACCGAGTACCAGGAAGATCAGCGAGAAGGTCACCGCACCGAGCGGCGATCGCTCCTTGGGGCGCTTCGGCGGCTTCGGTGGCTTGGGCGGACGAGGCGCGGGCGGGGTCGGCGAAGCGTACGGGCCGTGCGGCGCGAACGGAGGGCGGTAACCGGAGGGCGGCGGGGCGGTCGGATAGCCGGCCGGGGCAGCGGGTGTGCTGCTCACCGGCGCCGACGGCCAGCCGGCGCTGGGCATGGCGGTACTCGGCCAGCCGGGCTGGGCAGCCGTCGTGCCGGCCGGTTGCCCGGACGTCGGGCCGACCCCGGACACCGGCTGTGTCGCGCTGGTCGGCGGCGCGTCGTACGCCGGAGCGGTGGCTGTGGTCGCCGCCCCCGTCGTCGCGGTGGCGTACCCCGGACCGGTGCCGAACATCGGCGGTGTCGCCGCTGGGCCGGTCGACGGCGCCGGGCCATACGACGGCGCGGGCCAGGTCACCGGTGGGACGACCGGACCGGCCGGGTTGCCGGACGGTGCGGCGGGCGGCGGACCACCGGGCGTGCCGGGCCGTGGGTTGCGGCCGTCCCGGTTGAGCAGGAGCGCGCCGGCGACCAGGATGGCCGCGCCGAGCAGCACCGCGCGGAAGGCATCGGTGACGATGTACGCGAAGCTGGCCGCGACCAGGATGCCCAGGACGATCACTGTCACCGGGGACATGCTGGAGCGACCACGACCGAGCATGGACTCGACGGGGGACGCGGTGTCGCCCTCGTTCGGGATGATCAGCCAGGCGGCGACGTACACCAGGATGCCGATGCCCCCGAAGAACCCGAGCACCGCGAGCAGCACCCGCCAGAGCACCGGATCGGTGTTGGTGGCGCGTCCGATCGCCGCGCAGACGCCTGCCAGGTACCGCCCCTCGCGCGGGCGGACCAGCCCGTACCGCGAGGTGAATCCGGTGCCGCCCAACGGCGGTGGCGGTGCGGACGGACCGGGACCACCCGGCCCTGGCGGCGTGCCGCCCGGACCGTAGCCGGTGCCCGCCGCGAACCCCGGGCCTGGGCCGTGGCCCGCCGTGGGCGGCGCGTAGCCGTCGGCCGGCTCGCCGGGCACGGTGCCGGCTGTCGCGTCGGTGCCAGCGTGCGGACCGAACGTGATGGGCTCGGTCCACTCGGCGGGCGTGGTGGTGGGCGGGGGCGGTGCTGAACCGCCCGGCTGTGCCGACCCCGGTCGGGGTGGCGGGGCAGCTTCCTCGGTCATGCTTCGATCCTGCTGCCCGGTCCACCCGAACGACCTCAGGACCCGACCCTGACCCCACCCTGAGATCCGGCGGCCGGAATGTCGGGGGCGTCCCCGTGGTCGCGGACGCCGCAGCGTGTGACGATCGAGTCACCGACCTCGACCTGTCCGCCACCGTGACCAGGGAGCCTCCGATCAGCACCGTGACCTCGCCCCCGCGCCTGTACCGCGCCCCGGAGCACCGGATGGCCGCCGGCGTCGCCGCCGGTATCGCCGACCATCTCGGCATCTCGGTGCTGCGGGTGCGCGTCGCGTTCATGGTCCTGCTCGGGCTGAGCGGGCTCGGCCTGCTGCTCTACGCGGCCTTCTGGGCGGTGGTGCCGCTGCGTCCCGGTGACACCGCGGTGCCGCCCCGGCGGGACGTCGCCCAACTCCTGCCGTTCGTGGGGATCGGGCTCGGTGTCCTGTTGATCCAGGTGATGGTCTTCGACTCGGTCGGCGCGGCGGGCACCGCCGGTTGGTTGGTGGCCATCATCGCGGTCGGTGCCGGGGTCATCTGGCACCAGTCCGCGCCCGAGCGGCGGCGACAGTGGGGCGACGCGATGCCGGTGCCCTGGCTCGGCGCGGTCGTCGAGGAGAGCGACCGGCGGGCCTTCGTGCTGCGGTTCATCGGCGGGGGAGTGCTGGTCGCGGTCGGCATCATCGGCGTCGCGGCCGTCTACTCCCCGGCACAGAACTTCGACGCGGTGATCAATGGCGTCATCTTCGCGTTGGTCGGGTTGGCGGGCGTCGGGGTGGTCGCCGCGCCGGTGCTCTGGCGGACGTACAGCCAGCTCCGTTCGGAGCGCGAGGGGCGCATCCGCGAGCAGGAGCGGGCCGAGTTGGCCGCGATGGTGCACGACCAGGTGCTGCACACGTTGGCCCTGATCCAGCGCAACGCAGGCGACGTCAAAACGGTGCAGCGGCTGGCCCGAGGGCAGGAGCGTTCGCTGCGCAACTGGCTCTACAAGCCGACCGCCTCGCCGAGCGAGCGCTTCGCCGCCGCGCTGGAGCAGGCCGCGGCCGAGGTGGAGGACACCTTCGCGATCAGCGTGGAGACGGTCGTGGTGGGGGACCGGGAGACCGACGAAAAGGTCGGGGCGCTGGTAGCGGCCGCGCGGGAGGCTTTGGTGAACGCGGCCCGGCACGCCGGCGTGCAGACCGTGTCGCTCTACGCGGAGGTGGAGCCGGATCAGGTAAGCGTCTTCGTCCGGGACCGTGGCAAGGGCTTCGACCCCGATACGGTGGAGGACCACCGGCACGGCGTCAGCGGCTCGATCATCGGGCGAATGAAGCGGCACGGCGGACGGGCCGAAATACGGTCCGGCCCGGGGGAGGGGACCGAGGTCCGGTTGATCCTGCCGATCTCCCGGGACTCGTCCGCAGCGGAGAGGAACAGATGACCATGGCCGAGCAGTCGACCGAGCACCTCGACCCGGCGGATGCCCGCCCCGAGCGGCTGCGGGTGTTCCTGGTGGACGACCACGCCATGTTCCGAGCCGGGGTGCGCGCGGAGTTGGGCGCCCACGTCGAGGTGGTGGGCGAGGCGAGCACGGTGGCCGAGGCGGTCACTCGGATCGCCGCAGTCGGCCCGGACGTGGTGCTGCTGGACGTGCACATGCCCGACGGCGGTGGTCGCGCGGTGCTGGAGGCGATGCGGCGTACGCACCCGCAGGTCAAGTTCCTCGCGTTGAGCGTCTCCGACGCGGCGGAGGACGTGATCGGGCTGATCCGTGCCGGTGCCCGCGGGTATGTCACCAAGACCATCTCCCCGGACGAGCTGGCTGCCGCGATCCGGCGCGTGGCCGACGGGGACGCGGTGTTCAGCCCACGGCTGGCCGGGTTCGTGCTGGACGCCTTCGCGGCCCGCCCGGACGCGCCGGTGGCCGACCCGGAGCTGGACCAGCTCACCAACCGTGAGCGGGAGGTGCTGCGGCTGCTGGCCCGGGGGTACGCGTACAAGGAGATCGCCAAGGAGCTGTTCATCTCCATCAAGACTGTGGAGACGCACGTGTCGAACGTGTTGCGCAAGCTTCAGATGTCGAATCGCTACGAGCTCTCCCGCTGGGCGGCGGACCGCCGGCTCGTGTGACGGCGCGTCGACACCGGCGAGGATCAGAGAAACCGCCGGCGCGCCCTCGTACGCCCAGCCGATGATCGTGTCCGGGTAGCCGTAGGGGCCCTCATCCGGATGGCTCGAAACATGAGTGGTGACGCACGTCCCATCGGGCTGGGTGGTCCTGGGGCGCGCGCACCGGCTCAGGCCGGGTTACCGGGTGGGCGCAACGTATTTCCTGCTCAGTGCCGCCTGCGTCGACCGTTTTATGATCATTTTTCAAGTATCGGCAACGTGGCGGGCAACTAACGGCTTGATAACGGCACCTTCACGGAAGAGGCCAGTGGGTGTCACAGTGGCAGCACCTCACCATCGGTGTGTGGCACTCCGTACGCCCCACGACCACGATTTCGCCGATCTCGGCGGCCCGTGGCTGTGTCGATTGCGTCGTGTCACGCCTCGTTGGTGGGGGAGCCCGGCGGATCGGAACATCAGGGTGTCCCCAACTTCCCTGTGGTCCCGGCGACCCGCGCCCCGGGGTGGTCGGGCGGTGTCACCCCCAAACGTGCGTGAAACCCACGACGGAACCTGGTTAGAAAGAGGAGGCCCCTCGGAATGAGAGTCTCGAAGCGGGCGACGAGCGCCATCGCGCTCAGCGCGGCTGCCGCGCTTGTCGCGAGCGGTTGCTCGAGCGGCGGCAGTGACGACACTGCCGCCAGCACGGATGGCTCGATCGTTGTGCACGGCGTCCAGCCGGAGAACCCGCTGGTCCCGTCGAACACCACGGAGACCGGTGGCGGCAAGATCATCGACTGGCTCTTCACCGGCCTCGTCGAGTACCCGAACGACGGTGGGGCCCCGCGGAACGCGCTTGCGGAGTCCATCAACACCACGGACTCCAAGGTCTTCACGATCAAGATCAAGGCCGGTACCAAGTTCCACGACGGTACCGAGGTCAAGGCGAAGAACTTCGTCGACGCCTGGAACTGGGCCGCCTACTCGCCGAACGGTGCGCAGAACGGCACCTTCTTCGCGGACATCGCGGGCTTCGAGCAGACCTACACCACGGACCCGGACGGCGCGGACGGCCCGAAGAAGGCCCCGACCCCGACGGCCGACAAGCTGTCCGGCCTGAAGGTCATCGACGACCAGACCTTCGAGGTCACCCTGGCGGCGCCGACCGCGGTCTTCCCGACCAAGCTCGGCTACAGCGCCTTCATGCCGCTGCCGGACGTCTTCTTCACCATGAAGCCGGAAGAGTTCGGCAAGACGAAGCCGATCGGCAACGGCCCGGTGAAGTTCGTGTCCTGGGAGGACAACTCCCTCATCAAGCTGACGCGCTTCGACGACTACAATCTTCGCGACAAGATGAAGATCAAGGACGTCGACGTCAAGCTGTACCAGGACGACAACGCCGCCTACGCCGATCTGCTGGCCAACAACCTCGACTTCATGGAGGTTGTCCCCACTTCGGCGCTCGCCGGTGACAAGTGGAAGACCGACCTCGGTGACCGGGGCCGCTCGACCGTCACGCCGTCGACCGCGTTCATCGCGTTCCCGATCTACGACAAGCGCTTCGCGAACCCGAAGCTGCGCCGTGCGGTGTCGCTGGCGGTCAACCGGCAGGAGATCTCGGACAAGATCTTCTTCGGTACCCGCAAGCCGGCCGACAGCTGGGCGAACCCGCTGACCCCGGGCGCCAAGCCGGGTAACTGCACCGCCTGCAAGTTCGACCCGGAGACGGCCAAGACGCTGCTCGCCGAGGCCGGTGGCTTCACTGGCGAGATGGTCTTCTACTACAACGCGGACTCCGCCCACAAGGACTGGATGGACGCCGTCGCGCAGCAGATCAAGACCAACCTCAACATCAACGCCCGGGCCGAGGGTGTGCCGACCTTCGCGGTGTTCCGTCAGAACATCAACGCCCACAAGATGAGCGGCCCGTACCGTGCCGCGTGGCAGCAGGACTACCCGGACGTCGAGAACTGGGTCAACCCGCTGTTCGTCACCAACGGCTCCTCGAACGACGGCCTCTACAGCAACCCCGAGGTCGACGCCCTTGCCAAGCAGGCCAGCGGCGCTCCGAGCCTGGAGGCCTCGCACGAGGCGTTCGCCAAGGCGGTCGAGAAGGTCGACCAGGACGTTCCGAGCATCCCGGTCTACTTCTACGGTCAGCAGTCCGGCCACTCGGAGAAGATCAAGAAGCTCGAGCTGAACAACGTCGGCGAGATCGACATCACCTCGGTCGAGCTCTGATCCGAACGGTCTGACCCCGGGTCGGGCTCGCCACATCCGGTGAGCCCGACCCGGGGCCGTTCCGCGATTGGGTGTTACAACACTCCACTCGCACGTTGTCACCACCGTGTCGGCCGTCCGACGCGCCCCCTGTCTGGAGGACCACCCCATGGGCCGTTATCTGTTGAGACGGCTGCTCCAACTCGTGCCGGTCTTCATCGGTACGACGTTCCTGATCTACTGGCTCGTCTGGGCCGTTCCGGGCGATCCGTTCGCCGGTAAGTGCGGCGAGCGTCGCTGCCCGGACCAGTACATCGCCTTCATGACCGAGAAGTACCACCTCGACCAGAACGTCTTCGTGCAGTACGCGAACTACATGAAGAACCTGCTCCAGGGCGACTTCGGTCAGACGTTCTCGCAGCGCGAGATCAGCGACATCATCATGACTTCGTACCCGAACACCCTGAAGCTGGCCGTGGTGGCGCTCGCCATCGAGGCGATCATCGGCCTCGGTGCCGGCGTGCTGAGCGGTCTGCGGCGTAACGGCTTCCTGGACAACCTGGTCCTGGTCTCCACCCTGTTCCTGATCGCGCTGCCGGTCTTCGTGGTCGGCTTCGTGCTGCAGTGGCTGCTGGGTGTGCAGTGGGGCATCATCAAGCCGACCGTCTCCTCCGAGATGCGGTGGTCCGAGTTGATCGTGCCGGGCTTCGTGCTGGGCAGCGCATCAGTGGCGTACATCGCCCGGGTCGCGAGAACGAGCATCGCCGAGAACCGTCGCGCGGACTACGTGCGTACCGCCATCGCCAAGGGCCTTCCCATGCGCCGGGTGGTCGGCGTGCACCTGCTGCGCAACTCGCTCATCCCGGTGGTGACCCTGCTCGGCACCGACCTCGGTGCCCTGATGGGTGGCGCGATCGTCACCGAGGGAATCTTCGGCATCAACGGAATCGGCCGTCAGGTCTTCCGAGCGATCATCACCAAGGAAAGCGCCACGGTGGTAGGCATCGTGGTCGTCCTGGTGCTGGTGTATCTCGTGATGAACCTGCTGGTTGACCTGCTCTACGCCGCCCTGGACCCGAGGATCCGTTATGAGTGACCCGAGTACCGCATCGATCGTCAGTACCCCTGGCGCACACCCCACCGACTCCGCCGCACCCGCCACCGCGGGCCAGCCGCAGAGCAACGATAAGCCGCGTGGCCTGCTCGGCGACGCCTGGCGGGATCTGCGGCGCAAGCCGCTGTTCTGGATCTCGGCCACGCTGATCGTGATCTTCCTGCTGATGGCGGCCTTCCCGGCGCTGTTCGCCCCGGGCGACGCGGTCAACGGTTCGCTGTCCCGCAGCCTCGACAAGCCGTCCGCCAATGGCTGGTTCGGCTACGACGTGCAGGGCCGCGACGTCTACGCACGGGTCATCTACGGCGCACGGGCCTCCATCGTGGTCGCCGTGCTCTCCGTGATAGGCACCCTGCTCATCGGCGGAACCATGGGCATCATCTCCGGCTACCGCGGTGGTTGGGTGGACGCGCTGCTCAGCCGGATCGCCGACGTCTTCTTCGGTCTGCCCTTCGTGCTCGGCGCGATCGTCATCCTGACCACCTTCAACGGGTCGGGCGCCGGCAACACCAAGGCCCAGATCATGGGCCTGGTGACCGCGTCCCTGATCGTGCTGAGCTGGCCGGTCGTGATGCGGCTGATGCGCTCCTCGGTGCTCGCCACCAAGGAGGCCGACTACATCGTGGCGGCCCGCGCGCTGGGTGCCGGCACCGGCCGGATCATCCTCAAGCACCTGCTGCCGAACTGCCTGGCCCCGCTGCTGGTCTACGGCACGATCATGGTCGGCTCGTTCATCGGCGCCGAGGCCACCCTGTCGTTCCTGGGCGTCGGTCTGAAGTCGCCGGTGGTGTCCTGGGGCATCATGATCAGTGATGGGCAGAATTTTGTCCGGGTCGCGCCAGGGCTGGTGTTCTTCCCCGCCGCGTTCCTCGTCACCGCAGTGCTGAGCTTCGTGATGCTCGGTGAGTCGGTCCGCGAGGCCCTCGATCCGAAACTCCGCTAGGGGAGATCCAGTGTCCGACATTCTCGTTTCCGAGCAGTCAGCGCCGGGACCCGGCGGGTCCGGGCGTCCCTCCGGCCGCCTGCTCGAGGTCGACGACCTGCGGGTGGAGTTCCGCACCCGGGACGGCGTCGCAAAGGTCATCAACGGGGTCACGTACCACGTCGACGCGGGGGAGACCCTCGCCGTGCTCGGCGAGTCCGGCTCCGGTAAGAGCGTCACCGCGCAGACCATCATGGGTATCCTCGACACGCCGCCCGGCTTCGTCACCGGTGGGCAGGTCCGCTTCCACGGCAAGGACATGCTCCGCATGTCCGAAGAGGAGCGCCGCCGCATCCGCGGCGAGGGCATCGCGATGATCTTCCAGGACGCGCTCTCCGCGCTGAACCCCGTCTTCACCGTCGGGTTCCAGATCGCCGAGCAGTTCCGGGTCCGGCGAGGCATGGGCCGCGCGGAGGCCAAGAAGCGCGCGATCGACATGCTCGACCAGGTCAAGATCCCGAACGCCAAGGGCCGGTTCAACAACTACCCGCACCAGTTCTCCGGTGGTATGCGGCAGCGCGCGATGATCGCGATGTCGCTGGCGCTCGACCCCGAGGTGCTGATCGCGGACGAGCCGACCACTGCCCTCGACGTGACAGTGCAGGCCCAGATCATGGACCTGCTGGCCGAGCTCCAGCGCGAGCGGCAGATGGGCATGATCCTGATCACCCACGACCTCGGCGTGGTCGCCGACGTCGCGGACCGGATCGCGGTCATGTACGCGGGCCGGATCGTCGAGGAAGCCGACGTGTACGAGCTGTACGCCAAGCCGGCGCACCCGTACACGCTGGGTCTGATCGACTCGATCCCGCGCCTCGACGAGAAGGGGCAGCAGCTCCGGACGATCAAGGGCCTCCCGCCGAACCTGATGAACATCCCGCCGGGCTGCCCGTTCAACCCGCGGTGCCCGATGGCTCAGCCGGTGTGTCGGGAGAAGGTCCCGCCGCTGCTGCAGGTCGGCCCCGCCCGGGCCAGCGCCTGCCACTTCGCCGAGGAGCTGGTGAACCGTGTCTGAGAACATCCTCGAGGTCAATGACCTGGTCAAGCACTACCCCGTCACGCAGGGTGTGGTGTTCAAGAAGACCGTCGGTCAGGTCAAGGCGGTCGACGGGGTCTCGTTCGGTCTGCGCGCCGGCGAGACGCTCGGTGTGGTCGGCGAGTCGGGCTGCGGCAAGTCGACGCTCGCCCGGGTGCTGATGAACCTGGAGAAGCCGACCGCGGGCAACGTGGTCTACAAGGGCCAGGACATCTCCAAGCTGTCCGGTGGGGCGCTGCGGCGTCTGCGCCGGCAGATCCAGCTGGTCATGCAGGACCCGTACACCTCGCTGAACCCGCGAATGACCGTCGGTGACCTGCTCGGTGAGCCGTTCGAGATCCACCCGGAGGTGGCGCCGAAGGGTAGCCGCCGGGCCAAGGTCCGCGAGCTGCTCGACCTGGTCGGGCTCAACCCGGAGCACATCAACCGGTACCCGCACCAGTTCTCCGGCGGTCAGCGTCAGCGCATCGGCATCGCCCGCGCGCTCGCACTGCGGCCCGAGATCATCGTCTGCGACGAGCCGGTGTCGGCGCTGGACGTCTCCATCCAGGCCCAGGTCATGAACCTGCTGGAGCAGTTGCAGGGCGAGTTCGGCCTCTCGTACGTCTTCATCGCGCACGACCTGTCGGTGGTCCGCCACCTGTCGGACCGGGTCGCGGTGATGTACCTCGGCAAGATCGTCGAGATCGGCACCGAGGACGAGATCTACGAGCGACCGACCCACCCGTACACCCAGGCGCTGCTCTCCGCGGTGCCGGTGCCGGACCCGACCCAGCGGCACAACAAGACGATCATCCGGCTCTCGGGTGACGTGCCGTCGCCGATCAGCCCGCCCTCGGGCTGCCGGTTCCGGACCCGCTGCTGGAAGGCGCAGGACGTCTGCGCCGAGCAGGTGCCGCTGCTGGAGATCCGCCGGGGCTCGGACCACCCGAGCGCCTGCCACTTCGCGGAGAAGCGCGAGATCGTCGCCACCCACGAGGTGTGAGTCACCGAAGCCGCCTGCCGCCGTCCCCACCACGACGACGGCAGGCGGTTTCGTCTGTTCAGGTGATGACCGGACCGGTCACGCGGCGTCGGACAGCGGCGTCAGCGAACCGCTTGTTGCCCAGGACGGGCGGCTCAGGTAGCCCTGGCCCGGTTCGGCCCGGGCTGAGGAGGCTCACAGAGGGCCGCGGCCCGCGCGGAGCAGCAGCAGAGCCAACTGGGTGCCGTCGGCACCGAGCGCGACCCGGAACCGCTCCAGGATCTCCCGTTCCCGGGAGAGCACCAGGCGGGTGCCGCCGGACGCCATCCGGGTCACACCGACCTCCTGGGACAACGCGGCCCGTTCCTGCCACAGTGTGATCAACGCCTTGTCGATCTCGTCGATGCGTTCCCTGATCTGCACGATCCGCGCCGAGGCGGACGGCTCCTCGGTGCCGGTCTGCTGCTCGGCCGGCTCGGCGTCCGCACCTGCCGGTGGTGTGGCCACCGCCGGCTCGGCCTCCTGCGCGACGGGCTGCCCCGGTCGGATCGGGCTGCCGCTCTGCTCCATCACGTCTGTCATCATCGGGTACCTCTCGCACTGTGGTGCCCGGTGCCCGGAACCTGGGACGGAAAAAGCCCCGGACTCCAGGAGCCGGGGCTTTAGCAGGTCTGAACGATCAGGCGCGACCTACGGCAGCCGAACTCCCGGTGCCATAGTAAAAGTAGAAGCGCGCAGCGATCACGCCGTCGAGTATGCCCACGTCGTTGCCGGGTGCGCAAGCATTCCTCATCGCGGAGGGCGCATGTCCCGCCGGTGGCGGTGCCGGGCGGTGGTGCGTGCCGTCGGGCACGAGCTGCTGAGCGCCAGCGGCGCAGTGTCCGGCCCGCGGCATAGACTTGTCGGGCGATGCATCCTCTCTTCGACATCCCCGCGTCCCCGCCTGCGCCGGAGTCCGCGCCGGCCCGCCCGCACCGACCCGGGGCGGCTGCCGCGCGTCTCGATCCGCAGCAGCTGCTCGCCGGGCTGAACGGGCCGCAGCGCGACGCCGTCAGCCATGCCGGCTCGCCGCTGCTGATCGTGGCCGGCGCCGGGTCCGGCAAGACCCGGGTGCTCGCGCACCGGATCGCCTATCTGCTCGCCGCTCGGGACGTGCACCCCGGTGAGATCATCGCGATCACCTTCACCAACAAGGCCGCCGGCGAGATGAAGGAGCGCGTCGCCGCGCTGGTGGGCCCCCGGGCCCGCCTGATGTGGGTGTCGACGTTCCACTCGGCCTGCGTGCGGATCCTGCGCGCCGAGCACGAGCACGCCGGCCTCAAGTCGACGTTCTCGATCTACGACGCGGACGACTCCCGCAGGTTGATGCAGCTGGTCACCCGCGAGCTGGATCTCGACCCGAAGCGCTACCCGGCGCGTGGTCTGGCCGCCCAGGTCTCCAACCTCAAGAACGAGCTGGTCGACCCGGAGCAGTTCGCGGCGCGGGCCACCGGCCCCAACGAGCGGGCGCTGGCCGAGGCGTACACGCTCTACCAGCGTCGGCTTCGTGAGGCGCACGCACTGGACTTCGACGACCTGATCATGACCACGGTGCACCTGCTCCAGTCCCACCCGCACGTCGCGGAGAGCTACCGCCGGCGGTTCCGGCACGTGCTGGTGGACGAGTACCAGGACACCAACCACGCCCAGTACGTCCTGATCAAGGAGCTGGTCTCCGGCACCGACGGGCTGGAGCCCGCCGAGCTGTGCGTGGTCGGCGACGCCGACCAGTCGATCTACGCGTTCCGGGGTGCGACGATCCGCAACATCCTGGAGTTCGAACGGGACTTCACCGACGCGCGGACGATCCTGCTGGAGCAGAACTACCGCTCCACCCAGACCATCCTCAACGCGGCCAACGCGGTGATCGACCGCAACACCTCCCGCAAACCCAAGCGACTGTGGAGCGAGGCCGGCGCCGGCGAGCAGATCGTCGGCTACGTCGCCGACACCGAGCACGCCGAGGCCGACTGGGTGGCCCGGGAGATCGACCGGCTGGTCGACGCCGACGAGACCCGCCCCGGCGACGTCGCCGTCTTCTATCGCACCAACGCCCAGTCCCGCGTCTTCGAGGAAGTGTTCATCCGGGTCGGCCTCCCCTACAAGGTGGTCGGCGGGGTGCGCTTCTACGAGCGCAAGGAGGTCCGCGACGCCCTGGCGTACCTGCGTTCGGTGGTGAACGACGACGACACGGTGAGCCTGCGGCGAGTGCTCAACACCCCGCGCCGGGGCATCGGCGATCGCGCGGAGGCGTGTGTCGAGGCGCTCTCCAGCCGCGACCGGATCTCCTTCGGCGCGGCGCTGCGCCGGGCCCGGGAGGCGCCGGGCATCTCCAGCCGGGCGGCCAACGGCATCGCGGACTTCGTGGCGCTGCTCGACGACGCCCGCGAGCTGGCCGAGACCGGCACCCCGGAGGACGTGCTGGAGGCGCTGCTGACCCGTTCCGGCTACCTCACCGAGCTGGAGGAGAGCCTGGACCCGCAGGACGCCGGCCGGGTGGACAACCTCCAGGAGCTGGTCAGCGTCGCCCGCGAGTACACCGAGCGGATCGAGGCGCTGGGCGAGGAGGGGCAGCGGGCCACCCTGGCCGGCTTCCTGGAGCAGGTGGCGCTGGTCGCCGACGCTGACCAGATCCCCTCCGACGACCCCGACCACCAGGGCGTCGTCACCCTGATGACGCTGCACACCGCCAAGGGGTTGGAATTCCCGGTGGTCTTCCTGACCGGGCTGGAGGACGGCGTCTTCCCGCACCTGCGTTCGCTGGGCGACACCCGCGAGTTGGAGGAGGAGCGCCGACTGGCGTACGTCGGCATCACCCGCGCCCGACAGCGGCTCTACCTGTCCCGGGCGGTGACCCGCTCGGCCTGGGGGCAGCCGTCCTACAACCCGCCGTCGCGCTTCCTGGAGGAGCTGCCCACCGAGTTGGTGCACTGGGAGCGCACCGAGGGGTCGTACACCTCGTGGGCTGGCGGGGGCGGCGGCGTCGGTGGCCGCGCGGACCGCGCGCCCGGCGCGCGTGGCAACTTCACGGGGGGTACGCCGAAGGCGGCGCAGCTGGCCCAGCGGCTCGGGGTGGACGCCAGCCGGCTGACCACTGCCAGCGAGCTGCCGCAGGGGCCGAAGGTGTCCGCGGGCGACCGGGTCAACCATCAGCGGTACGGGTTGGGGCGGGTGCTCGCCGTCGAGGGGCACGGCCCGGGCGCCCGTGCGCAGATCGACTTCGGCGACCAGACCATGTGGCTGGTGCTCCGGCACGCCCCGGTCGACAAGCTCTGACCCGTCGCCCCAGGATCGTGCCAGATCACGGAAAGAGTGGCCTCGCGTACCGCTGAGGCCACTCTTTCCGTGTTGTTCCGCGCAGGGGTGTCGCCTCAGCAGCCCAGGTCGACGCCACGGGCCCGCATGAACGGGGCCGGGTCGATCTGGTTCCACATGCCCTGGTGCACCTCGAAGTGCAGGTGCGGGCCTGTGGCATCGCCGGTGGCGCCCTCGTAGCCGATGACCTGGCCGGCCTTGACCTTCTGGCCGACGGTGACCGCGATGCGGCTCTGGTGGGCGTAGTGGGTCAGGTAGCCGTTGCCGTGGTCGATGAAGACGGAGTTGCCGTACCCGTCGGAGGCGTCGCCGGCCTGGGTCACGGTGCCGGCGGCCGCTGCGTGGATCGGCGTACCGGAGGGCAACGCCAGGTCGATACCGGCGTGCAGGGTGCCCCAGCGCTGCCCGTAGCAGGACGTGACGGCTGCGCCCGGCATCGGGTCGACCCAGGCGGGTGTGGGCCTGGTGGTCTTCTTCGGCTTCGGCTTCGGCTTCGGCTTGGCCTTCGCGGCGGCCGTCTTCGTGGGGGTCGGGCTGGCGCTGACCGCCGACGGGCTGGGCGCCGGGCTGAGCGAGGGGTCGACCGGGGTGCTCGATTCACGGACCGAGCGGTCGGCCCGGCTCGCGGCCTCGGCCCGGGCCTGGGCGTCGAGGGAGACGGCGGCGGGTGCCGGGCGGTCGGTGTCGCTGGTGGCGACGGCGACACCGCCGAGGCCGAGGGCTACCAGGGCGGCGGCCGCGAGCACGATGAGGCGGTTGCGTCGGCCGGTGCGCTGCGACGGCGCGGTCTGGTCGGTGTCGGGGGTGTTCTCGTTCTGGACGGGGCTGTCTTCCTGCACGGCGGACCTTCACAGTCGAGGGGCACTTGACCTCGAAATACTGGTGTCGGGCCGAGGTGAGGCAGGCGGGGGGACCGGCCCTCGGACGGAGAGCGGATGGTCGGCTGCCCGGATATGACCCGCTGTGCGGCGCTACATCCGGAAAAGTGATCATGCGGGTGGGTGCCGTCGGTCACATCCGGCACTGTGACCCGGGATACATGCGTCAGGACCGCGTCATGAAAAACCGCCCGGATCGACAGATCCGGGCGGTCAACGGTCGTTACGCGCTGTCAGGAGGCGGCTACCTCACTGTAGATTGCCTCGACTTGCAGCTTGATGTCCACTCCGCGCTCCTGCAGGAACGGCACCGGGTCTTCCGGCTGCCCCTTGACATGGATCTCCAGGTGCAGGTGCGTGCCGTACGCGTGGCCGGTCTGGCCCACGAGGCCGAGCTGGTCGCCCGCCTTGACCTGCTGGCCTTCCTTGACGCTGACCGCGGAGGAGTGGCCGTAGATGGCCTCGCTGCCGTCGGCGTGCTGGACGATCACGGCGTTGCCGTACCCACCGAACCAGCCGGCCTTGGTGACCAGCCCGTCGTGGATCGCCACGTAGGGCGTGCCCTCGGGGGCGACCAGGTCCACGCCGGTGTGCATCTTGCCCCAGCGGACGCCGTACGGGGAGTTGAAGTCGTAGCCCTGCAGCGGCAGCAGCCAGACCTCTTTCTCGGCGCTGTCCTCGCTGCGGCTGTCCCGGGAGGCGCGGTCGGCGTTGTCCGCACGGGCCGCCGCGTCCTGGCTGGTGACCGACGCCTGCTTGAGCTCGTCGAGGACCGTCGGGCTGACGTCCTTGGCGTCCGGCAGGGCGCTCGCGCCGAGGGCCACGATGCCGGCACCGACGAACGCGGTGGTGACGACAGCGGCGTAACGGCTGCGGGGTGGGGTGGGTACGCGGCGGCGACCGCGATATCGATCGGGCTCAGACGACAGGCGCTGGCGCACGCACACCCTCCGTTGTCGGGGTTCCGAAGCGGCCGGTGGGCGTCCCCTGAGACTCCAGTGAGACGTCCGCTGACCGCGTCGTCACCCGTCCATGGACCTGATGACAACCGTGGACACGTTAGCCAACCGCCAGGCGAGTCACAAGCTAGACCGAAAAATTGGCGTGTCGATCTGTCCGTTTGCGTCCATGATTGTCATGCATCGCGCCGCTGAACGGTGCCCCTGTCGCTGCCCGTTCGTCGCCGAGCGTGACCGTTCCGGCGGAGTCGTCCGGCTTGACTCCGGACGGCGCCGGGATGGTGTCCCGGTCCTGCCAGCGGCGTGGCTCTGGCGAAGCCGGGTCGGGCGCCTCCGGGTTGCGCGGTGGATCCGTCGGGTAACGGCCGGTGACGGAGCCCGGATTTCCCGGGCCGGGCCCGCCGGGTTACCGTTCGTTAAGGTGAAGGCGGTCAAGCCGGTGAAAGGTGTGCGCTGATGAGCTCTCGGATTCGGGTCGTCGTCGCGAAGCCCGGCCTGGACGGCCACGATCGGGGCGCGAAGGTCGTCGCGCGCGCCCTGCGGGACGCCGGGATGGAGGTCGTCTACACCGGCCTGCACCAGACCCCCGAGCAGATCGTGGAGACCGCCATCCAGGAGGACGCCGACGCGGTCGGCCTGTCCGTGCTCTCCGGCGCGCACATGACGCTCTTCCGGCGGGTGTTGGAACTGCTCGGTGAGCGCGACGCACGCGACATCGTCGTGTTCGGTGGCGGCATCATTCCGAACGGCGACATTCCCGAGTTGGAGAAGTTGGGCGTCGCGAAGATCTTCACACCGGGCGCTACCACCCAGGCGATTGTCGAGTGGGTCCGAGAGAACGTGGCCCAGCCGGTTTCCTGAGGAACGCCGAACTGCTGCCCCACCGATTTTGGGCACGGGGGAGGGGCCGGACGCACCCCTCACACGTCCGGCCCCTCTATGCACGATGCCCCGCCGCCACCCCTCGACCGACAGGGCATCGGCCGTATCCCGTCTTTGCGCTGTTCAGCGCTCCGACATCTGACTCAACGACGCCCCCACGGCAGGGTTACGCAAGCCGGACAACATCGCCCGGACGGTGGATGCCACCGGAGTTGTGGCCGGAAACCGGCCACACCTGATGTTCGGTTGTGCATTACCGCACACCGTGCACCCGCTCGGTTGCCGGTGGTGCCGACCTCGCTAGGCTGCGGCCAATGGCCTGTTTCAACTGATGACAGGCGTCAAGCTGTTTTCTGAACGCTGGTGGCGGCGCGACGGCGCGCCGCGGAGACGGGACGGGACGCGCAATCGTGGACCTGTACGAGTACCAGGGGCGGGACCTGTTCGAGCGGCACGGCTTGCCCGTGCTGGCCGGCGGCGTTGCCACTACCCCGGAAGAGGCCCGCGCGATCGCCGAACGCCTTGGCGGCCGTGTGGTCGTCAAGGCGCAGGTAAAGGTCGGCGGCCGAGGTAAGGCCGGCGGCGTCAAGCTGGCCGAGGGCCCGGATGAGGCGGTGGCTCGGGCCACCGACATCCTCGGCATGGACATCAAGGGTCACACCGTCCACAAGGTCATGATCACGGTGACCGCGGACGTGGCCGAGGAGTACTACTTCTCGTACCTGCTCGACCGGGCGAACCGCACCTTCCTCTGCATCGCCAGCGTCGCCGGCGGCATGGACATCGAGCAGGTCGCCGCCGAGACCCCCGACAAGGTCGTGAAGGCCCCGATCGACGCCGTCAAGGGCGTGGACGAGGCCAAGGCCCGCGAGATCGTGACCGCCGCCGGCTTCCCGGCCGAGGTCGCCGACCAGGTGGTCGAGATCGCCGTCGGCCTGTGGCAGGCGTTCGTCGCCGAGGACGCCACCCTGGTCGAGGTCAACCCGCTCGCCAAGAACGGCGACGGCCGGATGCTGCTGCTCGACGCCAAGATCAGCCTGGACGAGAACGCGGCGTTCCGGCACCCGGACCACGAGGCGCTCGTCGACCAGGCCGCTGTGGACCCGCTGGAGCAGGCCGCCAAGGCCAAGGACCTCAACTACGTCAAGCTCGACGGCGAGGTCGGCATCATCGGCAACGGCGCGGGTCTGGTCATGTCGACCCTCGACGTGGTCGCGTACGCCGGTGAGCGGCACGGCAACGTCAAGCCCGCCAACTTCCTCGACATCGGCGGCGGCGCGAGCGCCGCGGTGATGGCGAACGGGCTGGAGATCGTTCTCTCCGACCCGGCCGTGAAGAGCGTCTTCGTCAACGTCTTCGGCGGCATCACCGCCTGCGACGAGGTCGCCAACGGCATCATCCAGGCGCTGGCCCTGCTGGAGCAGCGCGGCGAGCAGGTCACCAAGCCGCTCGTCGTCCGTCTCGACGGCAACAACGCCGAGGCTGGCCGGGCGATCCTGGACAGCGCGAACAACCCGCTCGTGCAGCGGGTGGACACCATGGACGGTGCGGCCGAGCGGGCCGCCGAGCTGGCAGCTGCGGGGGTCTGATCATGGCTATCTGGCTGACCAAGGACTCGAAGGTCATCGTCCAGGGGATGACCGGTTCCGAGGGTTCCAAGCACACCCGGCGGATGCTGGCCGCCGGCACCAACGTCGTCGGTGGCGTCAACCCGCGCAAGGCGGGCCAGACTGTCGACTTCGACGGCACCGAGCTGCCGGTCTTCGCGTCCGTCGCGGACGCGATGGCGCAGACCGGGGCCGACGTCACTGTCATCTTCGTGCCGCCGCAGTTCACCAAGGCCGCCGTGGTCGAGGCGATCGACGCCGCGATCGACCTGGCCGTGGTGATCACCGAGGGCGTCCCGGTGCACGACACCGCGTCGTTCTGGGCGTACAACGTCTCGCAGGGCGAGCGGACCCGGATCATCGGGCCGAACTGCCCGGGCATCGCCTCGCCGGGCGCGTCCAACGCCGGCATCATCCCGGCCGACATCACCGGCTCCGGCCGGATCGGCCTGGTCAGCAAGAGCGGCACGCTGACCTACCAGATGATGTACGAGCTGCGCGACATCGGCTTCTCCACCTGCGTCGGCATCGGCGGTGACCCGATCATCGGGACCACCCACATCGACGCCCTCGCGGCGTTCGAGGCCGACCCGGAGACCGACGCCATCGTCATGATCGGTGAGATCGGTGGCGACGCCGAGGAGCGGGCCGCCGAGTTCATCAAGGCGAACGTCACCAAGCCGGTGGTCGGCTACATCGCGGGCTTCACCGCTCCGCCCGGCAAGACCATGGGTCACGCCGGGGCGATCATCTCCGGCTCCGCCGGCACCGCCGAGGCGAAGCAGGCCGCGCTGGAGGCCGTCGGCGTCAAGGTCGGCAAGACGCCGACCGAGACCGCGAAGCTGATGCGGGAGATCATGTCCGGCAACTGAGCCGGTCAAGGCAGCACAGAGGGCGGTCCAGGTAGGTGCCTCGTCTTCGGGCCGCGACGATGCCGGCGAGGATGCCGGTGATCAGGTA
>NZ_JBEZEH010000031.1:0-5022 GCF_040648775.1 Micromonospora sp. NPDC049089 | reverse complement strand
GCCCCCCCCGCCAGGGGGGGCCCCCCGCGCCCCCCCCCCCCCCCCTCTGCCGTACGCGTCAGTCGTTGTTCCAGAACGGGTAGTTGCCGGTCGAGCGCAGGATCGCCCCGCCGATGATGTTGATCACGCCGAACGCGATGGCGAGGTAACCGAGCAGCGGCGACTGCCCGTACCGCCGGGCGTCGCGGATGGACAGGTAGCCGAAGACGATGCCGAAGATGCCGCAGCAGATCAGCCCCAGCACGATGCCCAGCACGCCCCAGAGGGTGGTTCGGTCGCGTCCCTGGGCCGGTGGTGGTGGGGGAGGCGGGTATGGCGTCGTCACAGCTTCCTCCGAGCGGTCATGGGCGACGTGCCGGCCCGTACCGCGGCCGGCGGGCCCGTCCCGGGTGGCGGCGACTCGCGCCCCCTCAGGGCCGAGGCTAGACCGGCCCGGGTGGGCAGGACGTCGGTTCGGTGAACTCGCCGACCTTAGGAGGGGTTAACGGACTGCCACCGCCCGCGCGACGTGCCAGAGTAGAGCGGATGTCCCCCGTCACCCCTGACCGTCCCAGCCGTCCCGGCGGTGTGAGCGCCGACGACCGGCCGGTCGACCGTGCCGCACCGGCCCGGCGGGTGCCCGCGCCTCGCGCTGGTGGGTCGCCGCGCGGGCGGGCGCCACTGCCCGTCGCCGCCGGGGTGGCCGCCTGCTGGGCCGCCGTCACCTCGTACCTGCCGGTCGCCATCGTGCTCGGCCTGGTGCAGCTCGGCGCGGATGGCACCACAGTGACCGGCACCCTGCGCACCGCGCTGGCCGGCTGGCTGCTCGGGCACGGCGTGCCGTTGCACACCGAGACCGGGCCGCTCGGGCTCGCCCCGCTGGCGCTGACAGTGCTCGCGCTCTGGCGGCTGAGCCGCGCCGGCGTGCACGTGAGCCGCGCGATCGGTGCCCGCGACACCCGCTCACCGCGCCGGGCACTGCTCGCCGCGGTCGCTGTCGGCATCGCGTACGCGCTGCTCGGCGCGCTCGCGGCGGTGCTGGTCGGCACCGGCGGGCCGAGTGTGTCGCTGATCCGGGCGGGCGCCACGTTCGCTGCGGTCGGCACGCTCGCCGCGCTGGTCGGCGCGGTCCGGATCACCGCCGTGACCCGGCTGCTCGTCTCCCGGCTCCCGAGCCCGGTGCGCGACGGCGTTCGCACCGGCCTGGTGGCCGGGCTGCTGCTGCTCGGCGCGGGCGCCGGAGCGGCCGGCCTGGCGGTGGCCACCGGTGGCGGCGATGCGGCCGACATGATCGGGGCGTACCGGACCGGAGTCGCCGGGCAGGCCGGCATCACCCTGGTCAGCGTCGCGTACGCGCCCAACGCGGCGGTCTGGTCGACCAGTTACCTGCTCGGGCCGGGGTTCGCTGTCGGAACTGACACAGCGGTCCGCACCAGCGAGGTGTCGATCGGCGCGCTGCCGGCCGTGCCGCTGCTCGCTGGCCTGCCGCGCGGCCCGGTGGACGGCTTCGGTGCCCTGCTGCTCGCGGTGCCGGTTCTCGCCGGGATGGTCGCCGGTTGGCTGCTCGCCCGGCGAGTGGCTCGACTCGCCGGGCCGGAGCGGGCTGCGCAGCGCTGGGCCGTGTTGCTGACGCCGGCGGTGCTGGCCGGGCCGGTGGCCGGTGTGGTGCTCGGTGCGGCAGCGGCGGTCTCCGGTGGGCCGCTCGGCGCCGGCCGACTGTCCCAGGTCGGGCCGGTGGGTTGGCAGGTCGGGGCGGTGGCGGCCGGTGTCATAGCGGTCGGCGCGCTGGTCGGCGCTGCCGCGACCCGGGCGCTGACCCGCGGGCCCGCGCAGTAGACGAGCGCGGGGCGCCCCGAGTGAAACCGGAGCGCCCCGTCGAATCCGAACCCGTCAGGGCTGGGTGGGCAGGTTGACCTGCGCCACCACGCTCAGGATGAGCAGCAGGATGCCCAGCCCGACGCCGACCGCGCCGCAGATCAGACCGGCCTTGGCCTGGCCGGCGTTGTTGGCCTGACCCTGGGCCACCTTCTGCTTGGCGAGGTAGCCGGTCACGATGCCCGCGATGCCGACCGGGATGCCCAGGTACAGGCAGCAGACCAGCGGGATCGACGCGATACCGAGGATCATCGACACCAGGCCGAGGGTGTTGTTCTGCCCCTGCGCCTGCGGGTACCCGGCGTTCGGGTAGGTCGGGCTGGCGCCGTACGGGGGCTGCTGCTGCGCGTACGGGTCGTTCGGCTGCTGACCGTACGGCTGGCCCGAGGTGGGCTGCTGGCCGTACGGGGCCTGCGGCGCGGCGTACGGGTCGTTCGGCTGCTGACCGTACGGCTGGCCGGAGGTGGGCTGCTGGCCGTACGGGGCGGCCGGCGGCTGGGGAGCGGTCGGGTCCTGGTTGGGCTGCTGGCCGTACGGGTCCTGACCGGGGTTACCGGGCTGCATTCGAGAAGCTCCTTGGACTGGTTCCGTCAGTTGGTGCTCTTATTTCCATCCATGATCGCGGTCAGTCCTCCCAAAGCCCAGTACAGCAACAGGACGACATGTCTCCCAAAGCAGGCGAAAAGCTCCTAGTCGACCGCTTCGCGTGCCGGATCAGGGGCGGTGTGTGGGCCGGTGCGGCGTTCGGCCCGAGCGAGCGGCAGCGTACCGGGTCGACGCACGTCGGCACTGTCGAAGATCGGCGTGCCGCCCAGTCGAAGGGCGTCCCTGACCTGCCCGATAGGGTGGCCCGGTGACCGAGCCCGCGCCTGTCGCCCGCATCGTCGTCCTCATCTCCGGCTCCGGGAGCAACCTTCAGTCGCTGCTGGATGCCGCCGCCGACCCCGCGTACGGCGCACAGGTCGTCGCGGTCGGCGCGGACCGCGACGGCATCGCGGGCCTGGACCGGGCCGACGCGGCGGGGGTGCCCACCTTCGTCGAGCGGGTCCGCGACCACGACACCCGGGAGGACTGGGACCGCGCGCTCACCGCGCACGTCGCGAAGCACCAACCCGACCTGGTCATCTCCGCCGGTTTCCTCAAGCTGGTCGGCCCGCACTTCCTCGCCGCCTTCGGCGACCGCTACCTGAACACCCACAACACGCTGCTGCCGGCGTTTCCCGGCATCCACGGCCCGCGTGACGCTCTCGCCTACGGCGTGAAGCTCACCGGAGCCACCCTCTTCTTCGTCGACGCCGGCATGGACACCGGGCCAATCGTCGCGCAGGTCGCGGTGCCGGTGCTGGACGACGACGACGTCGACACGCTCACCGAGCGCATCAAGGAAGCCGAGCGACGCCAGCTCGTCGAGCAGGTCGGTCGGCTGGTCCGCGAAGGCTGGACCATCACCGGAAGGAAGGTCACGGTTCCGTGAGTCCCACTCAGGACGGGCGCCGCCCGATCAGGCGGGCGCTGGTCAGCGTCTACGACAAGACCGGGCTGGCCGAGCTGGCTCAGGCCCTGCACGCTGCCGGTGTGGAGATCGTGTCCACCGGCAGCACGGCGGGCACCATCGCCGCCGCCGGGGTGCCGGTGACGCCGGTGGAGACGGTGACCGGGTTCCCCGAGGTGCTCGACGGCCGGGTGAAGACCCTGCACCCGAAGGTGCACGCGGGTCTCCTCGCGGACCTGCGGAAGGACACCCACGTGGCGCAGCTCGACGAGCTGGGCGTGGCGGCGTTCGACCTGCTGGTCTCCAACCTGTACCCGTTCCAGGCGACCGTCGCCTCCGGCGCCGACGTCGAGGAGTGCGTGGAGCAGATCGACATCGGCGGCCCGGCCATGGTGCGCGCCGCCGCCAAGAACCACGCCTCGGTCGCCGTGGTCACCGACCCGGCCGCTTACCCGGCGCTGCTCGGCGCGCTCGCCGAGGGTGGCTTCACAGTGGCCCAGCGCCGCGCGCTGGCCGCCCGGGCGTTCGCCGACATCGCCGAGTACGACGTGGCGGTGGCCCAATGGTTCGCGCAGGAGCTGGCACCCGCCGACGACTCGTGGCCGAAGTTCGCGGGGCTGGCGCTGCGCAAGTCGACAGCGCTGCGCTACGGCGAGAACCCGCACCAGCCCGCCGCGCTCTACACCGACCCGGACGCCCCGGCCGGGCTGGCCCAGGCCGAGCAGCTGCACGGCAAGGAGATGTCGTACAACAACTACGTCGACGCCGACGCCGCCTGGCGGGCCGCGAACGACTTCGCCGACCAGCCGGCGGTGGCGATCATCAAGCACGCGAACCCGTGCGGCATCGCGATCGGCGCGGACGTCGCCGAGGCGCACCGCAGGGCGCACGCCTGCGACCCGGTGTCGGCGTTCGGCGGCGTCATCGCGGTCAACCGGCCGGTCTCGGTCGAGATGGCTAAGCAGGTCGCCGAGATCTTCACCGAGGTGGTGGTCGCCCCCGGCTTCGACGAGGGCGCGGTCGAGGTGTTGCAGGGCAAGAAGAACATCCGACTGCTGCGGGCACCGGCCTGGACGCCGGCGCGGGTGGAGTTGCGCCCGGTGACCGGCGGCGTGCTGGCCCAGGTCGCCGACCGGGTGGACGCCCCCGGCGACGACCCGGCGAGTTGGCAGTTGGCGACCGGCGAGGCCGCCGACGAGGAGCTGCTGCGGGACCTCGCGTTCGCCTGGCGGGCGGTCCGCGCGGTGAAGAGCAACGCGATCCTGCTCGCCAAGGACGGCGCCACCGTCGGTGTCGGCATGGGTCAGGTCAACCGGGTCGACTCGGCGCAGCTCGCTGTCACCCGCGCCGGCGCCGACCGGGCCCGCGGCTCGGTCGCCGCCTCGGACGCGTTCTTCCCGTTCGCCGACGGCCCGCAGATCCTCATCGACGCCGGCGTCCGCGCCATCGTGCAGCCCGGCGGCTCCATCCGTGACGAGGAAGTCATCGAAGCGGCCAAGAAGGCAAACGTGACGATGTACCTGACCGGAACCCGCCACTTCTTCCACTGACACCGAGGGCTCCGACCTCGTCGATCATGAAGTTATTGCCCCGACACGCCGAAATTGGGGGCGGTATAGTAAAAAAAAAAGGGGGTGGGGTGGTGTGGGGGTGGGGGGGGGGGTGGGGGGGGGTGT
>NZ_JBEZEH010000030.1:0-44802 GCF_040648775.1 Micromonospora sp. NPDC049089 | reverse complement strand
GCCGGGGTGCGCGCCCCCCCCCCCAAACGCGGCCCCGCGGGGGGGGGGGCCCCCCGAGGGCGCCCCCCCCCCCCACGCTGGTTGGGCTACTTGGCGGCGGCCTTCTTCGCGTTGGTCACCGCGTCGGTCCAGCCCTGCGCGGGGCTGCGCTGACCCAGCTCCACGGTCCGTACGGCGTTCTCCACCTCGGTCCGTACGGCCTGGTTCTTCGGGCCCATGTAGACCGGCTTCAGGCTCTTCGCGCCGGTGCCGAAGATCGAGCCGACGGGTGCCCCGGAGAAGTACGCGTTCGTCGACTGGGCGATCGCCGGGTCGTCGAGGGCCTGCGGCGACGACGGCAGCGGGCCCTTGGCCTTGAACGCGCCGATCTGACCCTTGGCGCTGGTCAGGAACTTGGCCAGCTTGATCGCCTCGGCCTGGTGCTTGCTCTGCTTGGGCACGGCGAGGTGCGATCCGCCCCAGTTGCCGCCGTTGCCGGGCACCCGGGCGATGTCCCACTTGCCCTGGGCGCTCGGTCCGGAGTTCTGCTCGATGACACCGGTCATCCAGGCGGGGCAGGCGATGGTGGCGAACTTCGACTGCTTGAAGGCGGACACCCACTCCTCGGACCAGGAGCCGTACTTGCCGGAGAGGCCCGAGTCGATGATGTCCATTGTGGTGTCGTATGCCTGTCGCACGGCCGGGTTGCTGTCGACGACCAGCTTCTCGCTGGTGTCGTAGTAGCTGTAGCCGGAGGTGTTGCCGGCGGTCTGGAGCAGGATGGTGTTGAAGGTGTTGGTGGCCGCGTCGAGGAAGGACGCCCCGGTCTTGGCCGCGACGAACTTCTCACCGGTGGCGATGTAGTCCGGCCAGGTCGGCCAGAGCTTGGAGACCTCGTCACGTTCGGTGGGCAGGCCGGCCTTCTGGAAAAGGTCCTTGCGGTAGCACATGGCGATCCCGCCGACGTCGGTACCGAGGCCGATGAGCTGCTTGCCGTCGGCGGTCAGGCCGGCGTTCCACTTCCACTCCAGGAAGTTGCCCTTGAGCTCGGCGGCACCGTGATCCAGCAGGTTGACGAAGTTCGCCGGATTGGCCTTGTACTCGACAAGAAGACCCTCCTCGATGGCCACCACGTCGCCGGCGCCCCGGCCAGCGGCGAGCCACTGGGTGAGCTTCGGCGAGTACTCGTCGAGGTTGGTGCCGGTGCCGCGCTCGACGACCTTCACGCCGGGGTTCGCGGTCATGTACTCCTGGTAGAGCTGCTCGTAGCCGAACTGGCCGAAGACGTCGACGGTTAGGGTGATCGATCCGTCGCCGGGCTCGTCGCCGCCGCCGCAGCCAGCGGTGACGAGCAGGGCGGTGGCGGCGGCGAGGGCCACCGCGGCGAGGCGGCGGCGCGGGAAGACAGCCATGGTTTATCGACCTCTCTCAAGGCAGGCGGGTGGTGGCAGATGGCTAAGAGAGCGCTCTCACGACAGGGTGGTGTGTCGCCAACCCCCTGTCAAGAGAGCGCTCTCTCAGCGTTGTGGTCCCGTGATCAACGCTCAACGCCAGTGCGGCGCCCGGCAGACGAGGGCAACCCCCGACATCGACAAAGGGCGCCACCCCCAATGGGGTGACGCCCTCGTTCGTGGTGGATCGCTCAGCCGGTGCGCAGACCGTCCAACAGCCCGCGGTCACCGACGACGTCCAGCGTCTCGAAGCTCACCCGCCCCCAGAGCGCCAGCAGCAGGTCGCTCGCGGTGCCGCTGACCTGGGCTCGGGCGTGGTGATCGTCGTGGTCGAAGATGGTCGCGGTGTCGAGCAGCGCCACCCCCTCGCCGCGCAACCGCAGATACCACTCCTGGTCCGCATCGGTCGCGCGGAGCTGCACCACCCCGTGCCAGTCACCCGGCACCTGCCGCCGGCCCGCCGGCAGCCAGGTGTCCAGCACCTCACTCACCCCGTCGGCCGCTAGCTTCGCCTCCACCGGGTCGCCGGCGCCGATGGCGAGCTGGGCATCCCAGCGGTGCACAGCCGTCTCGTGCGCCGTCCGTCGCGGCCAGAAACCGGCCTTCTTCGGCTGCGGGGCCCAGTTCCACGCCGGTGCCTCGGGGTCAAGCCCGTCGAAGAGGGTCATCACCCGGTCGTAACCCTGCTGCCACAGCTGAAGCGCGTTCACGCCCGGGTCGGGCTCGGCCTTCTCCCACCGGGGCGGTTGGCTGGTCTGGCCGGAACCAGCGAACGACGACACCCAGTGGTAGAAGCCGGCCAGGTGCAGTGTGAGGTCGTTGACCGTCCAGCCCGGACAGGACAGCACCGGTGTCTCCGGCGGCGCCTCGGCCACCGCTGCCGCGAAAGCCGGACCCTCCGTCCGGAGCGCCCCGATCCAGAAATCCTTGCTGCCCTGCAGTCTGCTCATCGCCATCCTCCCGGGGGTGCCGGGCGACCAGTGGGTGCCACGGCTACTTGTCAGCCTAAGGTGAAGGGCGTGCCAGACGCCTCCGCCCAGCCGACAACCGACGCCGATCGTGCCATCCCCGGTCCACTCGCCGGCTACACCACCCTGCGAACGGGTGGACCGGCCGAGCGGATCGTGGCCGCCGGCAGCGCCGACGAGCTCGTCCACGCGGTACGCGCCGCGACGGAGCCGGTCCTGATCCTGGCCGGGGGCAGCAACGTGGTGATCGGCGACGCCGGCTTCCCCGGCACCGTCGTGCTGGTGCGCTCCCGTGGCATGCGGGTCATCGCCGAGGACGCCACCTCGGTCACCGTACGAGTCGACGCCGGCGAGCCGTGGGACGACCTCGTCGCCGCCACTGTCGCCAACGGCTGGGCCGGGCTGGAGTGCCTGTCCGGCATCCCCGGCTCGACCGGTGCCACCCCGATCCAGAACGTCGGCGCGTACGGCCAGGAGGTCGCCGAGACGATCACCGGCGTCGAGGTGTACGACCGGGTCGAGGGCACCCGCCAGGTCATCCCCGCAGCCCAGTGCGGCTTCGCCTACCGGGGCAGCATCTTCAAGTACGTGGACCGCTGGGTGGTGCTCTCGGTCGACTTCCGACTCACCAGGTCCCCGCTCTCCGGGCCGGTGCGCTACGCCGAGCTGGCCCGAACCCTCGGTGTCGAGGTGGGCGAGCAGGTGCCGCTGGCCGACGCCCGCACGGTGGTGCTGCGGCTGCGGGCGGGCAAGGGAATGGTGCTCGACGCCAACGACCCGGACACTCGCTCGGTCGGCTCCTTCTTCACCAACCCGGTGCTCGACCGCGCGACGTACGAACAGCTCCTGGAACGCTCCACCGAGCTGGGCGACCCGCCAGCCTGGCCCGGGGCGGACGGCCTGGTCAAGGTGAGCGCCGCCTGGCTGATCGACAAGGCCGGCTTCACCAAGGGCCATCCTGGCGAGGGTGGAGTGGCCATCTCCAGCAAGCACACCCTGGCGTTGACCAACCGCAGCGGCACCGCCCACACCAGCGACCTGCTCACCCTGGCCCGCACCATCCGCGACCAGGTCCACGCCCGCTTCGGCGTGACCCTGCACCCCGAACCAGTCCTCATCAACTGCACCCTCTAACCCACCCACCACCCCCGGCGTGCCACGGCCGTACCCCAGCCCCCGCGCCGCCCGTCCGGACCTCCGTTCCGGCCCCGGCCTCGCCCCGGCGATCTTGCAGTTCCTGCTGGGACATAGGTGCTCTAAGGGAACAAATCGTTGACCGAAAGTGCAAGATCGACGGGCGACGGGCGACGGGCGACGGGCGACGGGCGACGGGCGACGGGCGGAGTGGGGCGAGGGCGGGGCGGGGCGGTTAGGGGAGGGGCCAGGGGAGGGTTAGTTCGCCTTGGCGCCAGCGGGCGGGGTTGTCGAGGATGGGCCAGCCGGTTTCGCGGAGGCGGGTCACCGCGTGCAGCCAACGTTGGCGAGGGCCGAAGGTGGCGTACGGGGCGGCGGCCTGCCAGGCGTCGTCCAGGGCGCGGATCAGCGCGTGCACCGGCTCACCGGGAACGTTGCGGTGGATCAGCGCCTTGGGGAGCCGCTCGGCCAGCTCGGCAGGGCTGCCCAGCGTGGTGAGCTTCGCGGCCAGGGTCAGCGTCCGCGGGCCGTCGGCGTCGATCAGCAGCCAACTGGCGAGCCGCCCCAACTCGTCACATGTGCCCTCGACGAGCGCTCCGCCGGGGGCGAGCGCGGCGGTCATCGTCTGCCAGGCTTCGGGGACCTGGCTCTCGTCGTACTGTCGCAGCACGTTGAACGCGCGGACCAGCACCGGCCGGAGCCCGGCCAACTCGAACCCACCCCGGGCGAATGTCAGCCCGGGTGGGTCGGCGGCCGGCGCCGCGGCCGCCACCCGGGCCGCGTCGATTTCCAACCCGACCAGCCGTACGTCCGGGCGGATCCCGGCCGCGAGTCGAGCGCGCAATTCCACAGCGGTCACCGGGGTGGCGCCGTAGCCGAGGTCGACCACTAGGGGGTCGTCCGCCGTCACCAACCGGTCGGCGCAGGTGGCGACGATCCAGTTGTCGACCCGACGGAGCCGGTTCGGGTTCGTCGTGCCGCGCGTGACCACGCCGACCGGCCGGCGCCGCGCCGCAGGGCTCATGTCGACCTCAGGGCCAATCTCCGTTCGCGACTGCGGGGCGCGCAGACCCGGCTCACCGTTCGCGAACCGGGCTCACGCCTCGCGCAGCTCTGCTAGATCCGGTGCACCTTGTGCTGGGCGGCCTGTGCCCGAGGCCGGACCACCAGCCGGTCGATGTTGACGTGTTCGGGACGCGTGGCGCACCAGGCGATGCAGTCGGCGACGTCCTCGGCGACCAGCGGCCCCGGCACCCCGGCGTAGACGGCTGCGGCCCGTTCCGCGTCGCCCTCGAAGCGGACCAGCCCGAACTCGTCGGTCTTCACCATGCCCGGGTCGATCTCGATGACCCGTAGCGGCCGGCCGCACAGCTCCAGGCGGAGCGTGCCGGCGATGGCGGTCTGCGCGTGCTTCGCGGCGGTGTAGCCGCCCCCGCCCTCGTACACGGTCAGGCCGGCGGTGGAGGAGACCACCACGATGGTGCCGGAGCCGGAGGCTTCCAGCGCCGGCAGCAGCGCCTGGGTGACCCGCAGGGTGCCGAGGACGTTCACGTCGTACATCCACTGCCAGTCGGCGACCGAGCCGGACTCCACCGGGTCCAGCCCGCGCGCTCCGCCGGCGTTGTTGACCAGCAGGGTGACCGGCCCGGGTGCCTTCCCGGCAGCCTCGGCCAGCCGGGCCACCGACTCGTCCGAGGTGACGTCGCAGGTCACGGCGGTGGCTTGCCCACCGGCGGCGGTGATGTCGGCGACCAGCTCGGTGAGCCGTTCGGCGCGGCGGGCGGCGGCGAGCACGTGGAAGCCCTCGGCGGCGAGCCGGCGGGCGGTGGCCGCGCCGATCCCGCTGGACGCTCCGGTGACGATGGCGACTGCTGTCATCCCGACATTGTCACAGCGGGCGTACGACCCGTTCCGACCGGGCGTGCGGCAGTCATGGGCGCGTGTTCGGTGATGAGGTCCGTCACGCCGAGGGGCCGCGCCGGGGAATTTCCGAAGCCCGATGGGGAAGATGACGTCCGGCGTACAGGTTGACCGAGAAGCGCCGGTCGTGCGAGACGGCATCAACCGTGAAGAAGGAGCGGATGTGGCGGAAATGCACACCGGTGTCGGGCGTCAGCGAGGTGCCCAACCGTGGCCCCGGCCTCGCCGCATCGCGACCCTGTCGGTACACACCTCCCCCCTGCATCAGCCCGGCACGGGTGATGCAGGGGGGATGAACGTCTACATCCTCGAAGTCGCCCGGCGTCTCGCCGAGGCCAACGTGGAGGTGGAGATCTTCACCCGGGCCACCTCCGGTGACCTCCCCCCGGTGGTCGAGATGGCGCCCGGCGTGCAGGTTCGACACATCACCTCCGGCCCCCTGGAGGGCCTCACCAAGGAGGAGCTGCCCGGTCAGCTCTGCGCCTTCACCGCCGGGGTGCTGCGTGCCGAGGCGTCCCGTCCGCCCGGCCACTACGACCTGATCCACTCCCACTACTGGCTCTCCGGCCAGGTCGGTTGGCTGGCCAAGGAACGCTGGGGGGTGCCGCTGGTGCACACCGCGCACACCCTCGCGAAGGTCAAGAACGCCCAGCTCGCGGCCGGGGACCGGCCGGAGCCCAAGGCCCGGGTCATCGGCGAGGAACAGGTCGTCGCCGAGGCAGATCGGCTGGTCGCCAACACCCGGGTCGAGGCCAGCGACCTGCTCGACCGGTACGACGCCGACCCGACCCGGGTGTCCGTCGTGCAGCCGGGTGTCGACCTGGCCCGGTTCCGGCCCGCGCCGGGTGACAGGTCCGCGGCCGCCCGCCAGGGCCGTCGCCGGCTGGGGCTTCCAGTCGACGGGTACGTGGTTGCCTTCGTCGGTCGGATCCAGCCGCTCAAGGCCCCCGACGTGCTGATCCGCGCGATCGCCGCGCTGCGGGAGCGCGATCCGGCGTTGGCCGATCAGGTGACGGTGGTGATCTGCGGCGGACCCAGCGGCAGTGGGCTGGATCGGCCAACCGCCCTGATCGAGTTGGCCGCCAAGCTCGGCGTCAGCGACGGGGTGCGGTTCCTGCCGCCGCTCACCGGGGACGACCTTCCGGCCCTGTACCGGGCGGCGGACCTGGTCGCGGTGCCGTCGCACAACGAATCGTTCGGGCTGGTCGCCCTGGAGGCGCAGGCCTGCGGTACACCGGTGCTGGCCGCCGCCGTCGGAGGACTGGTCACCGCCGTGCGGGACCAGGTCAGTGGCGTACTGATCGACGGTCACGACCCGGTCGACTGGGCCCGTGCGATGGGCAGCCTGCTGCCGAACCGGGCGCTCCGGTCGGTGCTGGCCCGAGGTGCCGAGCAGCACGCCCGGCACTTCTCCTGGGAGCGCACGGTCGCCGGTCTGCTCGGCGTCTACGGCGAGGCGATCGCCGGGCACCGCGCCCGGTTCGCCGCCGACCTGGCGGGTGACCCAGCGCTCTCCTGCTCCTGGTGACCCCCGGGGGGCCGGCTGTCACCCGGTGCGTGAGCCGAGTCGGTCGTAGAGTGGGTCCGGTGAGCCCGAAGAGCGATCTTGCGACCCTGATCGAATCGGTCTGCGCCGAGCGGGACCTGGCCTGGGAGTCGACCGGCCCCGGCTCGTACGCGGTGACGCTGCCGGGCACCCACAAACTCAAGACGATCTGCAACCTGATCGTCGGCGAGCACGCGCTGCGGATCGAGGCGTTCGTGATGCGCCAGCCGGACGAGCGCCGCGAGGAGCTGTGGGCCTGGCTGTTGCAGCGCAACGCCCGGATGTACGGCGTCTCCTTCTCCACCGACGCGGTCGGCGACGTGTACCTGACCGGTCGGGTCAACCCGGCCGGCGTGGACGCCGACGAGTTGGACCGGCTGTTCGGCGCGGTCCTCACGTACGCCGACGAGTCGTTCGACACGATGCTGGAGATCGGCTTCGGCAGTTCGATCCGGCGTGAGTACGAGTGGCGGGTGAAGCGGGGCGAGTCGACAGCCAACCTGGCCGCCTTCGCCCACCTCTTCGAGCCCTCCGCCGCCGCCCCCGACCCAACCTGACCCCCGCCCCCCCGCCCCCGCCCCGGGCACCCCGCCCCAGCCTCGTCGATCATGGAGTTGTGGTGGGTGACAAAGTCCGCGCATCACACCAAACCAGGCACCACAACTCCATGATCGACCAGGTTCAGCCGCGATCTTGCACTTACTGTCCCGGCGTAGCGAGCATTCCTCGCTTTTCCGCGACCGAAAACGCAAGATCGGCGCGGGCAAGGCGCTACGGCGAGTTGGCGGTGGTTCGGAGTGCTCCTGACGGGTATGCCGCTCCGCGCGGTGCGGCAAGGGACCCCCGCGCGCCGATGACGGAGTGCCAAGGAGCGGAGCGTCCCATGGCTCAGCGGAACAGCTCAGGTCGCGGCGCGACTGCGACCAGGACGAAGCGACAGTCCGGCAATCAGACGCCGGGTACGCCCGGAGTCTCCGAGTCGGAGATTTCCCGGATGCGGGTGGACGACATCCGTGGGCAGCTGCGCAAACGCGGCGTCTCCGGGATCTCCGCTCTGCGCAAGCCGGAGCTGGTGAAACAGTTGGTGCGTTCGATGCGGGCCGGCGCGGGTCGGAGCAGCACGGGCCCGTCGGGCCGGGCTGCCGGCACCAGGGCGTCGGCGGGTCGTGCCGCCGCCACCAGGAAGTCGGCGGCCAGGCCGTCGTCGAGCCGCGCGAAGGCCGCGCCGGCGAACAAGAGCGCGCCCGCGAAGCGGGCCGCCGCTACGAAGGCGACAGCCGGGCGGAAGTCGACGGCGGCGGCGAAGAGGGCACCTGCGAAGAAGGCGACGGCCGCGAAGAAGACCACAGCGGCGACGTCGACGGCCGCCCGCAAGAGCACGGCCGCGAGCAGGACAACGGCCGCGAGCAGGACCACCGCCGCCCGGAAGACCGCTGCGGTGCGGAAGAGCACGGCGGCCCGCAAGACAGCGACGGCGCGTACGGCGCCCGCGCGGAAGGCGCCGGCGAAGAAGGCACCGGCGCGGCCGGCAGCGAAGCGCACCGCACCGGCCAAGAGCGCGGCGGCGAAGCGTACGACAGCGAAGCGCACCGCACCGGCCAAGAGCGCGGCGGCCAAGCGCACGTTGACGCCGTCGGCCGGTGGCGGGACGGCGGCCGGCGGGATCCGGACCGGACGGGGTACGGGGCGGTCGGTCCGCAGTTCGCAGGTGATCTCGTCGATCACGGACCGGCCGGAGCGGCCGGGACGGAGTTTGATCACGGCGAACCACGAGGTGATCCAGCGGTGGGCCCGGGAACGCGGGGCCAAGCCGGCGACCATCGCCGGCACCGAGCGGGATGGCCGTGCGGGTGTGTTGACCTTCAACATTCCCGGATACCGGGAAAGCAGCCGGATTCGCGAGATCACCTGGGATGAGTGGTTCTACACGTTTGACCTGCGGCGACTGAACCTTATTTATCAGGAACAGTTGCGGAACGGCCGTCAGAGCAGCTTCTTCCGGACCGAGTCACCCGATCGGGAAGACGGTTGAGGTGTTTGCGGGAATGGCCGACGGGTACCCGGCTGTTGCCAACGGACGAGGCCGGAGCAGCGGATACTCGCCAGTTGTGACCGGCGAGACAGCCGTTCTGGGTTGAATCCAGAATCCGGGCGAACTAGCTTTATTGCACCGCGCCACGTTTGGAAACGTTCGGGGGAGCGGCGGATCGATCAGATCCGCGCACCAGACGAGGCGCGAGGGGACGGGTGGAACAACCGTTGGGGGACGGTTTCCCACCTGTTTGGACCGGCGGCGTGAGCGGGCGATGCTTACGGGGGTGAGTGTTGCCCGCCGCCGCCGGCCCCGCCTTCGAGCGCCCACCACGACCTCAGGGACGTGGTGGGCGCTTTGCGTCGGTCATCCGATCGGTACGCAGTCCGCGTCGGTTGTCGGCTTTGGGTCGACAACCCGGCGCAGCGCGGCGACGTGCCGCTCCCGGGGTGGTCCGGCGAGCAGGTGTCCGAGCGCGGCCAGCAGACCCAGCCCGCCCACGATCAGCCAGTGCCGGTCGCCGAGGTGTTGGAGGCTCACCCCGCCGAGGGTGGGCGCGACGAACGCCGCGGCTGGGAACGTCAGGTAGAAGACCGACTGGTAGCGGGCTCGCAGCAGCGGCGGCGCCAGGTCCGCGTTGATCTGCGCGTTGGGCGGGGCGGCGAGCATCGAGCCGACCGTCCAGACCACTGCGGCACCCAGGTAGATGGCCAGTTCGTCGGCGATGGCGAGCGCCCCGAAACCGAGCGCGAGCAGCGCCGTGGAGGCGGCCAGCACCACGTCCTTGCGGTGCCTGTCGATCAGCCGGGGCACGAACAACTGCCCGACCACGATCAGCGCGCCGCCGAGCGCCACCACCAGCCCGTACGCCGATGGGCCCAGGCCGTCCGCGCGCATGGCCAGCGGCATGATGGTCGACGTCTGCATGGTGAGTACGGCCAGCACGAAGGTGAGCCCGACGAAGACCAGGAAGGTGCGGTCGGTGAGCGCGGTGTGCAGTCCAGGCCGACGGGCCCGGACGGATTTCGCTGCCGCGCTGGTGGTGGGCGTGGGGCCGGCCGCTGGCCGGGCCAGCCGCAGGGTTTCGGGCACCTTCCAGGCGATCACGGCGGCGGCGGTCAGTGTGGCGCCCGCGTCGACCAGGAAGAGCGCGGTGAAGCTCGCCTCGGCCAGCACCCCGGCGAGCAGCGAGGCGACCGCCATGCCCAGGTTGAACGCCCAGAACTGAAGGTTGAACGCGCGCGAGCGGCGTTCGGCGGGCACCACGTCGACGATCGCTGCCACGAACGCCGGGCTGGGCATCGAGTGGACCACGCCGATCAGCGCCGAGAGCACCGCGATCAGCAGCAGGGGTCGGGTGAAGGCCAGCGCCACCATCAGACCGACAGTGGCCAGGTGCGCGGCGAGCAGGGTCGCCCGGCGGCCCCACCGGTCGGCGAGCACCCCGCCAAGCAGTACGCCGGCCGCCCCGCCGGCCCCGTACGCGCCGACCACGGTGCCGGCCAGCGCCTCGCTCGCGCCGCGTACGTCGGTGAGGTAGAGCGAGAGAAAGAGCATGGCGAACGCGCCGGCCCGGTTGATTAGCAGGCCGGCCCACAGGTACCAGAAGGTGGCGGGTAGTCCGCCTGCGGTGTCGTGCCACCAGCGCCGCAGGGCGTGCACCCAACCTCCCGACAGTTCAGGTTCTTAACTATTCAACCTGCACAGTAGGAAATCCGGCACCGCCGCGCCACTCGTTACGCCTCGGCGGGCTGTGCCGTGCGGGAGACGGTCGTCGGTGCCAGTGCCTCGCCGGAGTGGCGCAGTGCTGCCGCACGCCGTTCCCGGGCCGGCCCGGACACCAGGTGGGCCACCGCGGTCAGCAGGCCGAGTGCGGCGCAGCCGTACCAGAGGGTGTCGTTTCCGGCGTGCTCGCGCACGAGGCCACCGAGGATCGGCGCGCTGGCCCCTGCGATCTGCCACGAGAGGGAGAACACACCCTGGTAGCGCCCGCGCAGTTCGGCCGGGGACAACTCGGCGATCAGCGTGGAGTTGGAGGGCGAGTTCAGCATCTCGCCGACCGTCCAGATCAGCACTGTCAGCCCGTAGAACCAGGGGGTGCCGGCGAACGCGGTCAGTCCGAACCCCACCCCCATCACCACTGACGCCAGCGCGAGCACGTGTGAGCGGCTCCGACCCCGGATCAGTCGAGGCACGAAGAGTTGGCCGACCACGATGAGGATGCCGTTGAGCGCGATCACGGAGCCGTAGGTGGCGGGGCTCAGACCGTCGTCGCCCATCGCGATCGGCAGCATCGAGATGTGCTGGAGGAACACCAGCGCGGCGAACAGGTTGAGTGCCACGAAGCCGAGGTAGACCCGGTCGGTGAGGATGGTGCGCAGGGCACCGCGCGGAGCCGCCGCTGCCGTGACGGCGGCGGCGGGACCGGCCTGTCGGGTCTCCGGCACCCTGCTGAAGATGATCAACGCGGTGATCAGCATGGTGGCGGCGTCGACCACGAACAGCAGCAGGTAGTCGGCCTGGGCGGCGAGGCCGGCGAGGACGGCGGCGCAGGCGAAACCGAGATTGATCGCCCAGTAGTTGAGCGAGAAGGCACGCAGCCGGTCCTTCGCCGGCACCACGTCGATCATCATCGCCCCGAACGCGGGCCGGGCCGCCTCGGCGAACATGCCGAGCAGCAGCGCGCCCAGCGCCACCGCCCAGAGATCCCGGGCCAGCCCGAGCCCGAGCATCATGGCCGCCGCGCCCACGTGGGCGGTGAGCAGCGTCGGCCGGCGGCCCCACCGGTCGGCGAGGGTGCCGCCGGCGGTGGTGCCGAACGCCCCGCCGACGCCCCAGAGGCCGATCACCAGGCCGGCCTGCGAGGCCGAGAAGCCACGTTCCTGGGTCAGGTAGATGGCGAGGAAGACGAGGACGAACGAGCCGAGTCGGTTGATCAGGGTGCCCGACCACAGGTACCAGAAAGTGGTCGGTAGGCCGCCGGTGGTGTCCCGGAACCAACTCCGCATCGTCCGCATATGGCGCCCCGCTTGCAAGTAATGACCGATCTGACTGGCGTGCCTTACAACCCTAGTGGCGGCCGGATCCGCTGGTCATCAGCTTTTTCACGTGGTGGTCGTCACGACGGCTGCCCGCGTGTCCGCCGGGCGGTTGAGGCAGGATGATCCGCATGACTGCGAGCGAAGGGCCCACCGTCGGGACGCTGGTCCTGCTGCGCCACGGTGAGAGCGACTGGAATGCCAAGAACCTCTTCACCGGCTGGGTGGACGTCGACCTGACCGCGAAGGGCGAGGGCGAGGCGCGGCGCGGCGGCGAGTTGATGCGCGAGCACAGCCTGCTGCCGGACGTCGTGCACACCAGCCTGATGCGCCGGGCGATCCGCACCGCCGAGCTGGCGCTCAACGCCGCCGACCGGCACTGGATCGCCGTGCGCCGGTCGTGGCGGCTCAACGAGCGGCACTACGGCGCCCTGCAGGGCAAGGACAAGAAGCAGACCCTCGACGAGTACGGCGAGGAGCAGTTCATGCTCTGGCGCCGGTCGTACGACACGCCACCGCCGCCGATCGACGACAACGACGAGTGGTCGCAGGTGGGTGACCCGCGCTACGCGCTGCTGCCGACCGAGCTGATGCCGCGCACCGAGTGCCTCAAGGACGTCGTCGACCGGATGCTGCCCTACTGGTACGACTCGATCGTGCCGGACATCCTGGCCGGCCGGACGGTGCTGGTGGCCGCGCACGGCAACTCGCTGCGCGCCCTGGTCAAGCACCTCGACCAGATCTCCGACGAGGCGATCGCCAAGCTGAACATCCCGACGGGCATCCCGCTGCGCTACGACCTCGACCCGCAGCTGCGTCCGCTCACCCTGGGCGGCACCTACCTCGACCCGACCGCCGCGAAGGCAGCCGCCGCGGCGGTGGCCAACCAGGGGCGCTGAGCCACCAGAAGCTGGGCCACCAGAGAAGGGGGCCCCTCGTCATCGCGAACAGCGATGGTGAGGGGCCCTCTGCCTGCCGGTCAATTACCGCTGGGGGCGCTCTCCCCGGTGATCAGGTAGATCACGTGCTCGCCGGCGTTCACCGCGTGGTCGGCGAAGCGCTCGTAGAAGCGGCCCAGCAGGGTGGCGTCGATCGCCGTCTCCACCCCGTACGGCCAGTCGTCGCCGAGCAGCACGGCGAACAGGTTCTTGTGCAGCTCGTCCATGGCGTCGTCGTCGCGGTCCAGCTCGCCGGCGAGGTCGGCGTCGGGCTTCGCCAGCACCGAACCGATCTTGACGGCCATCCGGTCGGCGATCTCGGACATCTCGGTGAAGACCGTCCGCAGCTCGGCCGGGACGGCGGGAGAGGGGTGCCGGCGCAGCGCGGTCTTCGCCACGTGCTCGGCCAGGTCGCCCATCCGCTCCAGATCAGCGGCCACGTGCAGCGCGGTGATCATCGCCCGGAGGTCGGAGGCGACCGGCGCCTGTCGGGCGAGCAGGTCACAGACCCGCTCCTCGACGTGCCGGTAGAGGTCGTCGATCTCGGCGTCCCGCTCGATGACCGTCTCGGCGGCCTGCCGGTCGGCGGTGAGCAGGGCCCGGGTGGCCTGGCGCATGGCGGCGCGGACGCCCTCCGCCATGTCCACCAGCAGTTGGCTGACGATCTGGAGGTCGGCCCGGAACTCGTCGCGCATCATCACGTCCTGTGGTCGGTCGCCGCCGACGGGTGCCGGCGCAGGGGGTTGAGCAGGTGCGACGCCAACGGTAGGGCGCTCGGACGGATCCCGGATGAACCACGGTGAACGACGCCAGACGTGGGGGTGAACACTTCCGTAAGTGAGGGTAGTTCGTCCCGTTCTGTGTGGTAGCCAGGTTAACAATGACCCTACGATCGCCGGGTGGAGTGGACGGTGGCGGTCGTGGTGGCCGTGGCGTTGGTGGCCGGGATGGCCGCCGGCTTGCTGCTGCCCCGGTTCCTGCCGAGGCGGGACGGTCGCTCCACGTCGACGGGGAGCGTCAGCTTCCGCTGGAACAGGGGGAGGCCCGCGATAGTCGACGAGCAGCAGGCCGGGCTCGGTCGTCGGACGATCGACTCCCTCCGGGCCGGTGTCGTGGTTCTGGACAACGACGATGTCCCCGTTCTGATCAACCCGGCCGCCCGCGCGATGGGGCTGCTGCGTACCGGCAGCACACCCGGCTCCATCGCCGCGCACCCGCTGATCCGTACCCTCGCCGGTCAGGTGCGACGCACCGGCGTACGACGCGAGATCGAGCTGGACCTGCCCCGAGGTCGCGACAGCGCGGGGGAGAACCCGCTCGGTGTGCACCTGCGGGCAATGGGTCTCGGCAACGGGTTCATCGCGGTCGAGGCGGTCGACGTGACCGAGTCGCACCGGCTGACCCGGGTACGACGCGACTTCGTGGCGAACGTGAGCCACGAGCTGAAGACCCCGATCGGTGCCCTGCAACTGCTCGCCGAGGCGTTGCTGGACGCGACCGAGCCGGCCGACGCCGCAGCGCCCGACCTCTCCGAGGACCTGGTGGCCGCCCGTCGGTTCGCCGAACGGATCCAGCACGAGTCGACCCGGCTGGGTCGGCTGGTGCAGGAGTTGCTGGAACTGACCCGGTTGCAGGGGGCTGAGCCGCAGCCGCCACCGGAGCCAGTCGCGCTGGACTGGGTGATCGCCGAGGTGGTCGACCGGACCCGCACCACGGCCTCCGCCCGGGGTGTCGCGGTGATCGTGGACGGGCAACGTGGCCTGACCGCGTACGGCAGCGACTCCCAACTCGCCACGGCGGTGGCGAACCTGGTGGAGAACGCCATCAACTACTCGGGCGAGGACACCACGGTGCGGGTGACCCTGCGGGGCGACGACGAGCACGTCGAGGTCGCCGTCGCCGACCAGGGCATCGGTATCGCCCCCACCGACGTGGACCGGATCTTCGAGCGGTTCTACCGGGCCGACCAGGCCCGCTCGCGTGCCACCGGCGGCACCGGGCTCGGCCTGGCGATCGTGAAACACATTGCGAGCAACCATGGCGGACGGGTCGAGGTGTCGAGCACTCTTGGTGGTGGATCGACGTTCACCCTCCGGCTGCCCGCCAGTCCACCGGATGACCTCCTGGCGACACTGCCGCCGGTTGGGATCGAGTCCGGTCCGACTGGTCTACGGCAGGTCTGACAGCAGATGGAAAGGAAATCCCCGTTGAGCCGCGTTCTCGTGGTCGAGGACGAGGAGTCGTTCTCCGACGCCTTGTCGTACATGCTCCGTAAGGAGGGCTTTGAGGTTTCGGTCGCCGCGACCGGCACCGACGCCCTCACCGAGTTCGACCGGACCGGCGCCGACATCGTGCTGCTCGACCTGATGTTGCCCGAGATGTCGGGGACCGAGGTCTGCCGGCAACTGCGGCAGCGCTCCGCCGTGCCGATCATCATGGTCACCGCTCGGGACAGCGAGATCGACAAGGTGGTCGGGCTGGAGATCGGCGCCGACGACTACGTCACGAAGCCGTACTCTCCGCGGGAACTTGTCGCCCGGATCCGGGCGGTGCTGCGCCGGCAGAGCCCGGAGGTGGCCGAGGCGGGTGCGCCGACGCTCGCCGCCGGCCCGGTGCGGATGGACATCGAGCGGCACGTGGTGACAGTCGACGGCGGGGCCGTGCAGCTGCCGCTGAAGGAATTCGAGTTGCTGGAGCTGCTGCTGCGCAACGCGGGCCGGGTGCTCACCCGCGGCCAGCTCATCGACCGGGTCTGGGGCGCCGACTACGTGGGTGACACCAAGACGCTCGACGTGCACGTCAAGCGGCTGCGCTCCAAGATCGAACCGGAGCCGTCCGCGCCGCGCTTCATCGTCACGGTGCGGGGTCTGGGCTACAAGTTCGAGCCGTGATCGGCGTACGCGAAGGGGGTCTGCGCTCGACGCGGGCCCCCTTCGGGCTGTTTCCACTCGGTCAGCGGACCACCTTGATGTTGAAGTTCGCGGTGTCGAGTCGACCGTAGAGCCGCAACCAGAGCGGCAGCAGCATCTCGGTGCCCCGCGCGGTGGAGAGGTCGCCGAGGTCGATCACGTCGGTGTGGCCGAAGCTGACGAGCAGTCCGGTGACGATCCGCTTGGCCTCCGCGTCGTCGCCGGAGACGAAGACACTGTGCGCACCATCGGCGAGCTGATGCGGGTGCACCATCAGCTCGGCGGTCACCGTGTTGAGGGATTTGACCACCCTGGTCTGTGGAAACTCGCGCTGGATGCGTTCGGCGAGGGAGTCGGTGTTGAACACCGACAGGGTGGGTGGAAAACCTGCACCGAAGTCGAGCGGGTTGGCGATGTCGAGCAGAACCTTGCCGGCCAGGTTCGGCGCGCCGGCTGCGGCCAGTGCCGGGAGCGAGCCGTTGCCGTTTGTAGCGTTCACCACCAGCTCGGCGCCGCTTGCGGCTTCGGCGAGGGTCGCCAAGCCGACCTCGGGGTGCTGCGCCACCCAGTGGGCGTGGTCGCCGGCCCGGATGGCCGCGACGTCGCGGGTGCCGATGGTCACCTGGTGACCCAACTCCGCCGTGCGGGCGGCGATGGCTCGACCGACCGAGCCGGTGCCGAGAACTGCGATACGCATGTCGATCGATCCTCCGTCGGGACATCGAATCGGCTCGTGCCGATCGCAAGCAGGCTAACAGACAGGTCTGTCTACCGCAGCCCTCCCGTCGAGTCGCAGAGGTGTCGGCGTGCAGCCCGCACTGGACGTCCGGAGGGGCGGCAGTGCGGTTGGCAGTCCTTTGGAGCTGATGTCACAAACGAGTCATCCGCCGCCGCCAGTCGGTGTCTTCCGCTGATGCCACAAGCGATTCAGCTCCAAAGCGCCCAGGATCAATGTCCCGCGCCCCTCGTCCGCGAGGCCGTCGCGAGGCCGTCGTGCCGTAGTCGCGCGGCCCTCGCGGGGTCGCCGGAGCCGAGGGCACTGCCTCCGTAGACGAAGCCGTCTATAGGATCAGGGCTGTCGTCAGCAGAACGAGGGAGCACCGATGCCCGCGCCCCGCACTCCGGCCGGCTCGGCCAGGGACCGGATCCTGGACACCGCGTTCCGGCTCTTCTACGCGCACGGGCCGCGCGGCGTGGGGGTGGACACGGTGATCGCCGAGTCGGGCGTGGCCAAGGCGACGCTCTACAAGCACTTCCCGCGCAAGGACGACCTCGTGCTGGCGTACCTCGATCGGGTCGACCAAGCGTGGTTCGGCGCGTTGCGGTCCGCGGCCCGGGATGCCGGCGACGAGCCACGCGACCAACTGGTGGGGATGTTCGACGCGCTGACCGGCGCCTGTCGCCGGGAGGGCTACCACGGCTGCGCGTTCATCAACACCGCGGCCGAGTCGTCCGCCGCTGGGCCGGTGCACGCTCGGACGGTCGAGCACAAGACCGTGGTCCGTGCCTGGGTGACCGAGCTGGCCCGCCGGGCCGGCGCGGCCGACCCGGAACTGCTCGCCCAGCAGCTCACCCTGCTGCTGGACGGCGGGCTCGTCGCCGGTGTGCTGGACGGCGACCCCCTGATCGCCGACGCGGCCCAACGCAGCGCTCGCACGCTTGTCGACGCCGCCCTGCGCTGAGCGGCGACCGCCGGGGCAGCGGGAATGCTGCCAAGATCCCTAGAGTTGGTCGGCCGGGTGCGGGGCGATCATGCCCTGCTTCGTCCTGGTCGCGCACAGCTCGGCCAGCCGCTCGTACGCGGCAGCGCCGATCAGCGCGGTCAACTCCGGGGCGTACGACAGGTACATCGGCTCGGTGCCGACGTGCGCGTCCGTCGAGGAGGTGCACCACCAGTCCAGGTCGTGCCCGCCGGCTCCCCAGCCTCGCCGGTCGAACTCGGACAGGGTGGAGACCAGCACCTTGCTGTCGTCCGGTCGCTTCACCCAGTCCTGATCGCGGCGGATCGGCAGTTGCCAGCAGACGTCCGGCTTGTATTCCAACGGGTGCACCCCGTCGCGCAGCGCCTGGGCGTGCAGGGCGCAACCGCCACCGCCGGCGAAGTCGGCGTCGTTGAGGAACACGCACGGAGCGTCGGGGCTCTGGGTGGCGGTGCGGCGGGCCGGGTTCTTGCCGTCGATGGTGTCCTCGTCGGTCCAGTTCTTGAACCCGCGCCGGAAGTGCTGCCAGGTCGACGGGGTGAGCCGCCGGACGGCGTTGCGAACCCGCTTCTCGTCGTCCGAGTCGGTGAAGAACGCGCCGTGCGAGCAACACCCGTCGGCGGCCCGGCCGGCGATGATGCCGTGGCAGCCCTTGCCGAAGATGCAGGTCCAGCGGGAGAGCAGCCAGGTCAGGTCGGCCCGGATCAGGTGCGTCTCGTCGGCCGGATCGGTGAACTCGATCCATTCCCGAGGGAAGTCCAGGGGCACCTCGCGGCTGCGCGGGTCACCCGGGTCGTCCACCAGCACACGGAGCTCCATCGTCACTCGGCCCAGCGTACGCGCGGTGACGTCCGCAGGCCGGTGAGCCGCGCAAACGTGTTGCGCCTACTGTCTTCACCATGCGACTGGGTGTCCTCGACGTCGGATCCAACACGGTGCATCTCCTTGTGGTGGACGCGCACCACGGCGCACACCCGTGGCCTGCGCACTCCGAGAAGGTGGTGCTCCGGCTGGCCGAGCAGATCGGCCCCGACGGCGCGCTGACCGAGGCGGGTGCCGACGGCCTGGTCAAGGCCGTGGGCATGGCCAAGGCGGCGGCTGCCGGGCTGGAGGCCGACGACCTGATCGCTTTCGCCACGTCCGCGGTGCGCGACGCCACGAACGCGGCCGAGGTGTTGGCCCGGGTCCGGGACGAGACCGGCGTACGCCTGGCGGTGCTCTCCGGGGCGGACGAGGCGCGGTCGACGTTCCTGGCCGTCCGGCGGTGGTTCGGCTGGTCGGCCGGCCGGTTGCTGGTGCTCGACATCGGTGGCGGCTCGTTGGAGATCGCCGCCGGCATCGACGAGGACCCGGACGTCGCGGTCTCCCTGCCGCTCGGTGCCGGCCGGCTGACCCGCGAGCGGCTGCGGGTCGACCCGGCCAGCGCGGCGCCGCCGTCGGCGGAGGCCGTCGAGAAGCTCCGGGAGTACGTGGACAGCCGGCTGGACAAGGTCGTCGACCAGGTCACCCAGGTCGGCTGGGACCGGACGGTGGCCACCTCGAAGACGTTCCGCACGCTGGCTCGACTCGCCGGGGCCGCCCCGTCCGGTGCCGGGCTGTGGGCGCGACGCAGCCTCACCCGGGCCGGTCTGCGGCAGGTGATCGGTTTCATCCGGCACATCCCACCGGCGCAGTTGATGGAGTTGGAGGGGGTCAGCACGGGTCGGGCCCACCAGTTGCTGGCCGGTGCCGTGGTCGCCGAGACGGTGATGCGCCGCCTGGATCTGGACTCGCTGGACATCTGCCCGTGGGCGCTGCGGGAGGGCGTCATCCTCCGTCGACTCGATCAACTGGAGCCGATCTGATCCGGCGGCCGTTTTCGGCCGTTTTGCCGGCGCTCGTCACGATGCCCCCGGCGCTGCCGGGCTACGCTGGCTGATGTGACTTCCCGCGTTCCCGTGCTCCTGTCCAGCTCGTCGGTCTTTCCCGAGCCGACCGCGGCGGCGTTCCAACTGGCCGCGGCGCTCGGCTACGACGGCGTCGAGGTGATGGTCTGGACCGACGTGGTCAGCCAGGACGCGGGTGCGCTGCGCGGTCTCTCCGCGCACTACGACGTGCCGGTGCTCTCGGTGCACGCGCCCTGCCTGCTGGTCACCCAGCGGGTGTGGAGCCCGGACCCGTGGGAGCGCCTGCGCAAGGCCGCCGAGCTGGCCGAGACGCTGGGCGCGCCGACCGTCGTGGTGCACCCACCGTTCACCTGGCAGCGCGATTACGCGCGCAACTTCGCCGAGGGTCTGGCAGGCGTCGCGGACCGGTTCAGCGGGCTGCGCTTCGCTGTGGAGAACATGTACCCGGTGCGGATGGCGGGCCGGCAGTTCGTCCCGTACGTGCCCGGTTGGGACCCGACCGACGCCGGCTACCCGTCGTACACCCTGGATCTGTCGCACTGCGCGGCCTCGCACAGCGACCCCCTGGAGATGGCCGACCGGATGGGCGCCGGGCTGGCGCACGTGCACCTCGGTGACGGCACCGGCGAGGGCCGCGACGAGCACCTGGTGCCCGGGCGTGGCACCCAGCCCTGCGGGGAGCTGCTCTCCTCGCTGGCGGGCCGGGGTTTCACCGGGGCGGTGGCGGTGGAGGTCGCCACCCGGGGCGCGAAGAGCCGCGCGGTGCGCGAGGCGGACCTGCGCGCCGCGCTGGAGTTCGCCCGCCAGCACCTGACCGCGCCGTCACCTGTCGACGCCTGACCCGCCCGCCCACGATCGGGCGGTGTCGGTCAGCTGACCGGTGAGAGGGAGTCGGTGGCGGAGGTCTGCTGCGGGGCGACGGTCACCTGCTCGCCGACCGCCGCCCGCTTGCGGGCCCGGTGCGCGGCGACGTGTGAGCGGGTGGCGCAGCGCTCCGAGCAGAACCGCCGGCAGCAGTTGGACGACGTGTCCAGGTAGACGTTGCCGCACCGCTCGTCGGCGCAGACCCCGAACCGGGCGCTCCCGTACTCGCAGAGCCAGACCGACAGCCCCCAGGCCGCGCCGGCCAGGTATTCGGCGCTGACCGAGGCGCCGCGGCTGGTCACGTGCATGTGCCAGTCGCTGGAGTCGTGCCCGGAGATGCGCGGCTGCACCGGGAACGCCTCGAGCAGCGCGTTCAGCTCGGTGACCGCCTCTGCGTCGCGCCCCGAGGTGCCGTACTCGAAGACGTCGCGCAACCGTTTCTGCGCCCGGCGGAAGATGGCGACGTCCCGGTCGGCGACCTCGTCGCGCATCCAACCGTTCTCGTCGGGAAAGAGGGCCCGCAGGTCGTCGAGGTCGTCCAGGCGGGCGTTGACCAGGTCAACACCGGTCCGGGCGTACGCGTCGAAGTTCACACCCCCAACGGTAGACGACTCAGCGGGTGCGCGGCGCGTCGATGTAGTGCGGCAGGAACCGCGCGTAGCCGTCAGTGATCAGACTGGCGCTCTCCCGCACGCCCACGCCTGCCGACTCGCCGTCGACGATCCAGCTGCCCAGCACCATCCGATTGCCGGCGAACTGCGGCAACGCCCGGAACTCCTGGTAACACCAGCCCTCGTCGCCGTAGATCCCCGGGTTGGTGATCTCCTCATCGGCGGTGACGATGCGTACCGAACCGCCTTCGCGGCCGAGCAGCGGCTTGGCGACATACTCCGGCATGCCGCGCGGCGAGTCGAGGTACGCAGGGAGCAGGAGCTCGTGGCCGGGGTACAGCTCCCAGAGGACAGCGAGCAGTGCCTTGTTGGAGAGCAGCAGTTTCCAGGCCGGCTCGATCCAGGTGGTCGGGGTGCCCGGGGCCAGGGCCGCCGGCCCGTACGGCTCGGCCAGCATCCACTCCCACGGGTAGAGCTTGAAGCAGGTGGTCACCGGGCGGTCGTCGGCGTCGACGAAGCGTCGGCCGTCCCAGCCGATCTCCTGGATGGGTTGGAGCTCGACGCTCAGGCCGGCCTGCCGGGCGGTCTCGGCGAGGTAGCCGGCGGTCATGTGGTCCTCGCCGGACTCCTCCTCGTTCGACCAGAGCACGTGCACCAGGGGGTCGTGCAGCCCCGCCCCGATCTTGGCCCAGGCGCCGACCAGTCGCTCGTGCAGGCTGTTCCACTGGTCCAGCTCCGGCCGGGTCTGCTCCAACCAGTACCACTGGATGATGCTCGCCTCGACAAGCGCGGTGGGGGTGTCCGCGTTGTACTCCAACATCTTCGGAGGCCAGGTGCCGTCGTACGCGAGGTCGAAGCGCCCGTACAGGGTCGGTGGCGCCTCCCGCAGCGACCGGGCCACCGCCTCGGCCGCCCACTCCGGGATGCCGAACTCGGCGTACCGGCGCTGCGTCACCACGTGCTCGGCGGCGGCCACCGACATCCGGTGCAGCTCCTCGGTGGCCTCCTCCAGCCGCAGCACCTCGTCCAGGTCGAACGCGTACGCGGCGGTCTCGTCCCAGTACGACATGATCCCGCCGTCGGGCAGCTCGGTGTCGACGTAGACCAGACCCTGCGACCGGATGGTGGCGTCCCAGTCGGGGCGCGGCGTGACCGTCTCGCGGCGCACGTCAGCCGCCGCAGGCGGCGAGGTGGGTGCCGAATCCACCGCGTTCGGGCAGGGCGGCGGTGGTCGGCTCCGGGGCGGAGCGACCGGCGGCCGGGTCGCTGACCCGCATCGCGAGCGCGACGGTGCCGCCGCCGCCGACCGGCCCGAGGGCGCAGTCGTCGTCATCGTCGTCGTCCGAGGTCATGTTGCAGCCAGAGAGAGCGAGCGCGAGAGCGGTGAGCGCGCCGAGCTGCACGGAGGCCGAGCGGAGTCGGCGGCGGGGGCGTTGGTCCACGGCATCGTTGTAGCCGATCAACGCCACCGCCGCCGCCCCGCCCCCGGGCCGAGGTGGCCCGGCCGCCCCTCGGCGGGGCCCCTCACAGGGGCGTTACGCTCGGCTCATGCTCCGTTCCGTCATCCTCGCCGCCTCCCGGTCATCCCAGGTAGAGCGGCTCGTCGCGACTGCCCCGTACACCCGGGACGTCGTCCGCCGGTTCGTCGCCGGCGCCGCCACCGACGACGCGTTGCGCGCGACCCGCGGGCTCGTCGACGACGGCCTCGCGGTCACCCTCGACCACCTCGGTGAGGACACCGTCCGCCCCGAGCAGGCCACCGCCACCCGGGACGAATACCTGAAACTGCTGAAGATGCTCGGCGCCGCTGGGCTCACCCCGGCCGCCGAGGTGAGCGTGAAGCTCTCCGCCCTCGGCCAGATGTTCGACGAGCAGTTGGCGTACGACAACGCGCGGGCGATCTGCGCGGCAGCCGACGCGGCGGGCACCACTGTCACCCTGGACATGGAGGACCACACCACCACCGACTCGACGTTGGAGGTGCTGAGCCGGCTGCGCAAGGACTTCCCGTCGACCGGCGCGGTGCTCCAGGCGTACCTGCGGCGGACCGAGTCGGACTGCCGGGAGCTCTCCTCGGCCGGGTCCCGGGTGCGGTTGTGCAAGGGCGCCTACAAGGAGCCGGAGTCGGTGGCGTACCAGTCGGCCCGTGAGGTGGACAAGTCGTACGTGCGCTGCATGAACATCCTGATGTCCGGCGACGGTTACCCGATGCTGGCCACCCACGACCCGCGGATGATCGCCATCGGTGAGGACCGGGCCCGGTGGTTCGACCGGGGTCCCGAGCGCTTCGAGTTCCAGATGCTCTACGGCATCCGCCCCGAGGAGCAGGCCCGGTTGGCCGGCGAGGGCTACACGGTGCGCACCTACGTCCCGTACGGCGACGAGTGGTACGGCTACCTGATGCGCCGGCTCGCCGAGCGCCCCGCCAACCTGGTCTTCTTCGGCCGTGCCCTGATCTCCAAGAAGTAGTTCCTCCGGTTCGGCCGACGGGCCGGCGGTGACCCCTCGGGTCACTGCCGGCCCGTTTCGGCTATCCGGCTTGCCAACGTTGGCTAAGTAACTTAGCTTTAAAGCTATGACAACTAGCCAGGTGCGGCGGGACGGTGGACACATCGCGTACGAGGTGCAGGGCGAGGGGCCGTTGGTGGTCCTCGCGCACGGCATGGGCGAGAACCGGGCGAGCTTCCGGCACCTCGTGCCGCTGCTGGTGACCGCCGGTCACCGGGTCGCCTCGGTCGACGTCCGGGGGCACGGCGAGTCCAGCGCCGGCTGGCCCACGTACGCCCCGGCGGAGGTCGGCGCGGACCTGCTGGCCGTGGTCCGCGACCTCGACGCCGGTCCGGCCGTGCTGGTCGGCAGCTCGTCCGCCGCGGCGGCGGTGGTCTTCGCCGCCACCGACGCACCCGAACTGGTCACCGGCATCGTGCAGATCGGCGCGTTCGTCGGTCAGCCGAAGCTCAACCCGCTGCTGCGGATGGCGATGTGGTCGGTGCTGCACAATCCTCGACTGTTCGGGATGTTCCACAACACCCTCTTCCCGGTGCACCGGCCCGTCGACGACGCCGCGTACCGCCGCTCGATGGTGGCCAACCTGCGCGAGCCCGGTCGGATGGCCGCGACGCGCGGCGTGATCGCACCGGCCGAGCCGCACTGGACCGCCCGTGCCCCGCAGGTGCGGCAACCGGTGCTGGTGCTGATGGGCTCCAAGGACCCGGACTTCCCCGACCCGGGAGCCGAGGCGCGGGCCGCCCGGCGGCTCTTCGGCACCGCCGAAGCTCGGATGATCGAGGAGTCCGGCCACTACCCGCACGCCGACCGGCCGCAACGCACCGCCGAGGAGCTGCTCGGCTTCCTGGCGGTGTGCGCCGGTGCCTAGGGTCGGCCTCAACCAGCAGACCGTCGTACGGGAGGCGGCCCGGCTCGCCGACGAGGTCGGCTTCCCGCAGCTCACCCTCGCCGCGCTCGCCAGCCGGCTCGGGGTGGCGCTGCCCAGCCTCTACAAGCACGTACGGGGGGCGGACGCGTTGACCCAGAAACTGGCCGCCCTGGCGACCGCCGAACTGGCCACCGAAATGACGACCGCCGCCGTCGGCCGCTCCGGTGGCGACGCGCTCCGGGCCATGGCGGACGCCTACCGTGGCTACGCCCTCCGGCACCCCGGCCGCTACCCGACCACCCAGCGGGTGCCGGACCCGGCCGACCCGGAACACGTCGAGGCCGGCGAACGCGCCGTCGGTGCCGTCTTCGCAGTGCTGCGCGGGTACGGGCTCACCGGGGACGACGCGGTGGACGCGACCCGCGCGCTGCGCAGCGCCCTGCACGGCTTCGTGACCCTGGAGGCCGCGGGGGGCTTCGGTCTGCCCCGTGACGTCGACCGCTCGTACCACCAGTTGGTCGCGAGCATGGACATCTCGTTCCGCTCCTGGCCGCGTACCGGCGGGTGAACGAGCCACCGGGCCGATCGGCCCGGGGCGGCCTCGCCGCGTCCAGGTAGTGGTCGTACCCTTCGGCGGGTGACTGACGAGGTGCAGCAGCCAGCACCGCGGCGGCTCTGGCCGCTGTGGACGGTGCTCGTGGTGGTCGTCCTGCTGCTGGGCTGCGGCCTGCCGGCGGCGCTCGTCGTCGGAGTGATCCGGGAGACAGGCTCGCGCGCCACCGTCAGCCGGGTCGGCGCCTCGGCGGCCGACGACCCGGCCACCGCCGTGGCCCGGGGGCTGTCCGACCGGATCACCGCCCAGCTCCACCGGCAGTCAGCGGCACTCCTGGGCGGCGACCGCGCCGGGTTCCTCGCCGTCGCCGACCCCGCCGCCCACAACGACCTGCGTCGACGCTTCGCCGCACTGCGCGAGCTCAAGGTGACCGGCTGGCGGGCCGAGCCGAGTGGCCTGCCCGTGCCGATCATCGGCAAGCCCGGCGAGTGGCGGCTGCTGGTGCGCTTCCAGTACTGCTTCGTCACGCCGAACTGCCGGCCCAGCCCGGTGCTGATCGGCACCCGGTGGCGGGAGAACGGCGACCAGCCCCGGATGGTCGCCATGGAGGAATCCAAGTCGGTGGAGACCGGCACCCGACCGTGGGAGATCAGCAACCTGGCGGTCGCCATCGGCGCGCGGACCATCGTCGCCACCACCCCGGCCCTGCGCGGCAAGCTGCCCGGCCTGCTCGCGCAGGCCGAGGCGGCGGCGAAGGTCGCCGACGGGTACGCGGTGACCGGCTCACCGCCGGACCGGTACCGGATCTTCTACGCCGGGCGCACCGAGTGGCAACGCTGGTACGGCGGGGAACGTCCGGAATGGACCGGCGGTTACGCGGTGACGGTGGGCGGCGGCCACCACGAGGTGGTGCTCAACGCCGAAGGGCTCACCAACAGCGGCACAGACGACCTGCTGCGGCACGAGCTGACCCACGCGGCGTCGCTGCCGGAGCGCGGCTACCCGGGCAAGCTCACCTGGTGGCTGGTCGAGGGCCTGGCCGAGTTCGCCGGTGCCGGCGGCCAGGCGGTCGACCGGTACGAGGGGATCGCCGACGTGCGCAAGATGGTCCGGGGCGGCTGGGACGGCAAGTTGGAGGGCGTCAACCCCGCCGACGACGCGTCCGCCGAACGGGTCGCCGCCAGCTACGGCATCGGCTACCTGGCCGTTCGGCACCTCGTCGACAGGTACGGGCCGCTGCGGCTGCTCACCTTCTTCAAGACCGTGGTGCACGACGGCAGGACCATCGACGCGGCTTCCGAGAAGGCGTTCGGTGAGCAGTGGTCGACGCTGCACGACGAGTGCGTGGCGTACGTCCGCGCCACCGCCGCCTGACGCAGCTCGCAGGCGGTGCGGCGGTGCGCCGTACCATCGATGGGTGCGCCGTTCCCAGTCGTCACGGCCCGCCAGCACCATGCGGCCCCGCCTGCTCATCGCCCTGACCGCCGTCGTCGTCCTCACCGCCACCACCGCCGCCTCCTGCGGCGACGAAGGCCCCGATCTCGCGCTGGCGTCGGCCACCCGGAACCCGGTCACCGAGGTGATCGACGCACCCGCCACTGTCACCGCCCGAGCCGCCGCCACCCTCACCGCTCCCGCCGACGGCACCCTCTCCAGCCTGCGCGTCCAACCCGGACAGCGGGTCAAGCGCGGTCAGGTGCTGGCGGTGGTCGACTCGCCGAGCGCGCAACAGCGCCTCCGTCAGGCCAAGGAGGCGCTGGCCGCCGCGAAGCGCGCCGGCCGAGGCGTCGGCGCTGGCAGCCTGACCAGCAGCCGGCGTGGCACCGACAAGGCCGCCGACGAGGCGTTCGACGCGGCCCGCACGGCGGCCGAGAAGATCGCCGACCCGCAACTGCGCGACGCGCTGCTCACCCAGGTGACGTCCGCGCAACGCCAGTACGCTGCCGCCGCGCGCAGCGCCGACCAGGCGGTCCGCTCCGTGCAGCGGGGGATCAACGGGTTGAGTTCCGCCGTCGGCGCTCTCTCGGCGGCGCAACGGCTCCAGGCCCAGCAGGCGTACGACCTGGCAAAGGCGACGGTCGACGCGCTGACCCTGCGCGCCCCGATCGCCGGGGTGGTGCAGCCCGGCGGCACCCGGGCCGGCGGTGGGGCGAATGCCGGTCTGGCCGGGCTGTTGGAGCAGGCCGGTGGCGCGCAGGCGGCCGGCCTCGACCCGTCCGTGCTGGCCCCCAGCCAGGGTGGGCCGCCGCCCGGCGTGGACGACGCCGTCGCGGTCGGTGGTCAGGTCGCCGCCGGCACCCCCGTGCTGACCGTTGTCGACACCGGGCAGTTGGGTCTGCTCGCCGAGGTGGACGAGACCGACGTGCTGCTGGTCAAGGCCGGCGTGCCGGCCACCGTCGAGTTGGACGCCGTCACCGGCGCCAGCTACGACGCGGTCGTCCGATCGGTCGACGTGCTGCCCACCAACTCCGCGCAGGGCGGCGTCACCTACCGGGTCCGCCTGGCGCTGGGCGCCGGAAAGCTGGCCGAGGACGAGCCCGCTCCGATGCCCCGCCCCGGCATGAACGCGATCGTGCACCTGCGCGTACGCGAGGCCGCCGACGCGGTGACGGTCCCCGCGTCGGCGGTGTTCTCCGCCGACGGCCGGGACGCGGTCTGGGTGGTCCGTGACGGCAAGGCGGGCCGGGCGTCGGTGACCGTTGGCGTCCAGGGGTCCGACCTGGTGCAGATCCTCAACGGCGTGCAGCCCGGCGACCGGATCGTGGTGCGCGGCGCCGACCAGGTCCGCGACGGCCAGGAAGTCCGGTGAGCGAACCCGCCGTCGCGGATCCGCGCGGCGATCCGCCGGCAGGGGAGCGCGTCCCGGCCATCGAGGCGGTGGACGTGTCCCGGACGTACCAGCTCGACGGGGTGTCGGTGGAGGCGCTGCGCGGGGTGTCGCTCACCGTGCAGCCGGGGGACTACGTGGCCCTGGTCGGCCCGTCCGGCTCGGGCAAGTCCACCCTCATGCACCTCCTCGGCGGGCTGGACCGGCCCACCGGTGGCCGCCTGGTGATCGGCGGACGCGACGTCAACGCCCTCGCCCCACCGGAGATGGCGACCCTGCGCAACGAGACCATCGGCTTCGTCTTCCAGGCGTTCCACCTGTTGCCGCGTACCTCGGCGGTGGAGAACGTGGCGTTGCCTCTGGTCTACCGGGGACTCCCGGCCCGGCAGCGGCGGGAGCGGGCGGCGGCGATGCTGGGCCGGGTCGGCCTCGGGCACCGGCTGGACCACCGGCCCAACCAGATGTCCGGCGGTGAGCAGCAGCGGGTGGCGATCGCCCGCGCGCTGGTCACCGAGCCGACGGTGCTGCTGGCCGACGAACCCACGGGCAACCTGGACAGTGCCACCGGCGCCGCCGTGCTGGGGCTGTTGGAACAACTGAACGTGGAGTCGGGGGTGGCGCTGGTGATGGTCACCCACGACCAGGAGGTGGCGGCCCGCGCCCATCGTCGGATCACCATGCGCGACGGGGTGGTGGTGGCGGACAGCGGCGACCCGCGCTCCGCTCATGATCGACCGCCGTCCGTTGATCACGGTCGACCTGCGACACTGGTCCCCGCTCCCAGCGCGGAGCCCCGGTCCGCGTCCGGAAGCGGTCCGGGGCACCCGTCCGGTGGCTCCGGTGGCGCCGCCGGAGCCACCGGGCGCCTTCCGCGCGAGGTCGAGCGGCCCGAGGCCGACCCGGGCGAGGCGCGTGAGAACGCTGCGGGCTCGCGCGGGGTCGAGCGGCCCGGAGGTACGGCGTGAGGGTCGCCGAGGCGTGGCGGGTGGCGCTGGACGCCCTGCGGGCCAACCGGATGCGGAGCGCGCTGACGATGCTCGGGGTGATCATCGGGGTGGCCTCGGTGGTGCTGCTGGTGGCGATCGGCACCGGCACCAAGCAGAAGGTCGAGCAACAGGTCGAAGGGCTCGGCTCCAACCTGCTGCTGGTCGTCCCCGGCCGCATCGAGGTGGGCAACGCGCCAGTCGTCTCGCCGCTGACCCTCAAGGACGTGGACGCCGTCACCCGGGTGGTCGGCGACCCCGATCGGGTGGCGGTCACCGTCGCCTCGGGGGCGACCGCGCGGGCCGGCGCCCGTTCCGACTTCACCACGGTGCAGGGCGTCCTGGAGACGACCCCGGCCGTGTTCACCCGCTCGCTGGCGCGCGGACGTTACCTCACCGGCACCGACGTGGACACCAGCCGCCGGGTGGCGGTGCTCGGTGACTCGGTCGCCCGTGCGCTCTTCCCCGACCGGGACCCGCTCGGCCAGCAGGTGGCGCTGGCCGGGGTGCGGTTCCGGGTGATCGGTGTCTTCGCGCCCCTCGGGCAGAGCCTCGGCGTCGACCGGGACGACGAGGTGCACGTGCCGGTGACCGCCGCGCAACGACTCTGGGGCACCCAGCGGGTCGACGGCATCGCGGTGAAGGCGCCGGACCGGGAGCGGATCGACGAGCTAGGCGAACGGATCGTCGCCGAGCTGAACCGCCGCCACCCGGACACCGAGTTCAGCGCCGTCACCCAGCAGCAGATCCTCGGCGTGCTCGGCGACATCCTCGGTGTCCTCACCGGCGTGCTGGCGGCCATCGCCGGCATCTCGCTGCTCGTCGGCGGCGTCGGCGTCTCCAACATCATGCTGGTCAGCGTCCGGGAGCGGACCCGGGAGATCGGGCTGCGCAAGGCCGTCGGGGCGCGTCCCCGCGACATCGGCGTGCAGTTCCTGCTGGAGGCGGTGCTGCTCACCACGATCGGCGGGTTGACCGGGATGGCGCTGGGCGTGGGCACCGCCCTGCTTGTCGACGCGCTGTCGCCGATCCCGGCTGCGATCACCTGGTGGTCGTTGGCGCTCGCCTTCGGGGTCTCGGCGGTGGTGGGCATCGTCTTCGGGGTGGTTCCCGCGCAGCGCGCCGGCCGTCTCGACCCGGTGGTCGCGCTACGCACCGAATGAGCGGCAAAGGAACAACCGGACGACGGACGCGGACGGGCGGATACCGGGAGCACGGATCGGGTGAACCGGCCACCTGAGCATGATCAGTTGCAGGAAGGGATCGCGCCGGTCACAACCGCCCCGCTACCGTACTGGTAACACGCGCGTCGTCGGCCCGGCCCGGAGCATCCGTCGGGTTGGCACGCGCCGGGCATGGGATGGGTCGGTGAGCCATGGCCGGGTCACAGTCCGACGGACGGCTGTCGGAGGTCAAGTTCCTGACCGTTGCGGAGGTGGCGACGGTCATGCGGGTGTCGAAGATGACCGTCTATCGCCTGGTGCACAGCGGTGAGCTCACCGCCGTCCGGGTCGGTCGGTCATTCCGGGTGCCCGAGCATGCGGTGCACGAATATCTCCGGGGTGCCTTTCAGGAGACCGCCTGAGCCACCGCCTCACCCTCCGATCGTCGGTTGACCGGCGTCGGTGGGCGTGAGGAGTGAGCTCGCGCGCCCCGCGGTCGTGCGCCAGAGGCGGCCGCGGCGGGGGCGCGTTGGTCCGGCTGACGCCCTGCGGCTACCCTGGAACCCGACCGAGACCCCACCGGTGCGCCCCGCCGCCCAGACTGGTCCGGTCCGTTGTCCGCAAGCGGTCGCCGTCGCCACCTGCGTGGTGTCATCCGGTCCGCCCCGCACGTTGTATCGAAAGGCTGTCGTATGGGCTCGGTGGTCAAGAAGCGCCGTAAGCGCATGGCTAAGAAGAAGCACCGCAAGCTGCTGCGCAAGACCCGCGTCCAGCGTCGCCGTCTCGGCAAGTGATCGCCGCCGGGCTCAGGCCCGGCGTTCGGCGTCACTTGCCAAACTGTCGACCTCCGGAGGCTCAGGTGATCAGGCCGTGGTCGTCCCGGCTCGGTCCATCCTGCCGGCGTAGGTGCGTCAGATGACCCCCGGTGGCACCTCAGGTGCTCCGGGGGTCGTCGTCGTCACCGGAGTGGGTCGTTACCTGGGAGCCCACGTGGCCGCCCGTCTGGCCGCCGACCCGCGCATCGAACGGGTCATCGGGGTCGACGCACCGGACTCCGGCATCGAGTTCACCGACCTGCTGGACCGGGTCGAACGGATCCGCGTCGACAACGGTTCCCTCGGTGGCCTCCTCGCCGACCTGGACGTCGACGCGGTGGTGCACCTCGCGCTCGTCACCTCACCCGACCCGCAGCACGGCGGCCGGTCCGGGATGAAGGACCAGAACGTCATCGGCAGCATGCAGATGCTCGCCGCCTGCCAGCGGGCACCCCGACTGCGCAAGCTCGTGGTCCGCTCGTCGACCGCCGCCTACGGGGTGTCGTTCCGGGACCCGGCGGTCTTCACCGAGGAGACCGAACCCCGCGAGGTGCCGCGCGGTGGTTTCGGCCGCGACATCCTCGACCTTGAGGGGTACGTGCGCGGCTTCCGCCGCCGTCGGTCCGACGTCACCGCCACGGTGCTGCGCTTCGCCCCGTTCATCGGCTCGACCGCAGACACCACGCTGACCCGCTATTTCTCGCAGCCGTTCGTGCCGACCGTCTTCGGCCGTGACCCCCGCCTGCAGTTCCTGCACTTCGACGACGCGTTGGAGGTGCTGCACCGGTCGATCGTGGAGGACCATCCCGGCACCTACAACGTCGCCGGCCCCGGCGTGCTGTCGCTGTCCCAGGCGATCCGGCGCGCCGGCCGGGTCGCCGTGCCGGTGCTGGAGCCGGGTCTCTCCGGGGCTGCCGCGCTGGCCCGCACCATGGGCTTCGGCCGCTACGGCCTGGACCAGGTCGACCTCTTCGTGCACGGCCGGGTGGTCGACACCAGCCGGCTCGAGCAGGAGTACGGCTTCACGCCCCGGTCGACAGCCGAGGCGTTCGAGGACTTCATCCGGGCCCACCACGGTGGCGTGGTGGTCACCCGGGATCAGCTGGCCGCCGCCGAGCAACTCGTCCTGGACGGCATCCGGCAGGTGCGCTCAGCGGTCCGGGAGCGGGCATCATGAGCGGCTTCGAGGAGGGGCGCGACCCGCAGTCGGTCGGGCGTTTCGACGTACCCGAGCGGGTGACCGCTCCGGACGCGGAGCCGGCGCGGCGCAACGGGCACCGACCGGCCGCGCAGGCCGCGCCGACCCCGGCCGCGCCGCCGGCCTCGACCGCACCCCCGACCCCCAGTACACCGCCGGCCCCGGCTCCGGCCGCACCGCCGGCCCCAGCCCCGGCCGACGGGGTCGGCGGCGGGTTGTCCGGCGGCACCGAGTCGGCGGTGTCGGACCGGCCCGGGGACCACTGGGACCGCAAGGTCGCGAACGGTTTGGCGTTCCTGCGCCGACGGCTCTCCGGTGACTACGAGGTCGACGAGTTCGGGTTCGACTCGGAGCTGACCGACGCGGTCTTCCACCCGCTGCTGCGGCTGCTCTACCGCGACTGGTTCCGCACCGAGGTCAGTGGGGTGGAGCACGTCCCGGTGGACGGGCCCGCGCTGGTGGTCGGCAACCACTCCGGAACTGTGGCACTGGACGCCCTGATCCTCTCGGCGGCGCTGCACGACAAGCATCCCGCCCACCGCTACCTGCGGCTGCTCGGCGCCGACCTGGTCTTCCGGATGCCGGTGGTCTCCGAGTTGGCCCGCAAGACCGGCGGCACCGTGGCCTGCAACCCGGACGCCGAGCGGCTGCTCAGCGGCGGCGATCTGGTCGGTGTGTTCCCCGAGGGCTTCAAGGGCATTGGCAAGCTCTACGCCGACCGGTACAAGCTGCAACGCTTCGGGCGGGGCGGGTTCGTCTCGGCGGCGCTGCGTACCGGCACCCCGATCGTGCCCGTCGCCATCGTCGGCGGCGAGGAGATCTACCCGATGCTCGCCGACATCAAGCCCCTGGCGCGGCTGCTGAAGCTGCCCTACTTCCCGGTCACGCCGACGTTCCCGCTGCTCGGCCCGCTGGGCATGGTGCCGCTACCCAGCAAGTGGCTGATCGAGTTCTGCCCGCCGATCCCCACCGCCCACCTGACCGACTCGGCGGACGACCCGCTGGTGGTCTTCAACCTCGCCGACCAGGTGCGGGAGACCATCCAGCAGACCCTGCACACGCTGCTGGAGCGACGCCCCGACCCGTTCGGCCCCTGAACCAGCCGGCGCGACGTGTCGCGTGAGGTCAGCCGGCTCGGCGGCGGCGCTGGAGGGCCAGGCCGGCGGTGACCGCGCCCGCGACCAGCCCGGCGGCCGCCGTCGACGGTACGGCGATCTTCACAGCCCGGCGACCGCTGCGGAAGTCCCGCACCTCCCAGCCGTGCTGGCGGGCCTGCCGCAGCAGGGTGCCGTCCGGGTTGACGGCCACGGCCCGGCCCACCGCGCGGAGCAGCGGCAGGTCGTTCGCCGAATCGCTGTAGGCCGCGCAGCGGGACAGGTCGAGCCCTTCCACGGCGGCGAGTTGGGTGACCGCCTCAGCCTTGGCCGGCCCGTGCATCAGGTCACCCACCAACCGTCCGGTGTACGCCCCGTCCAGCACCTCGGCCACAGTGCCGATGGCACCGGTCAGGCCGAGCCGGGCGGCGATCACCCGGCCGATCTCGACGGGGGCGGCGCTGACCAGCCAGACCCGCTGACCGCCGTCCAGGTGACGCTGCGCGAGCCGGTGGGTGCCGGCCCAGATCCGGGGGGCCATCATCTCGTCGAAGATCTCCTCGGCGAGGTGTTCGACCTCGTTGACCCGCCAGCCCTGAACGAAGGCCAGCGCGGCCTCCTTGGCCAGTGACATGTCACCGGCGTGCTCCCGGGCCAGCAGCCGGAAGCGGAGCTGCTGCCAGGCGAATCGGGCCAGGTCGGCGGTCGTGACGTAGTTTCGGGAGGCGAGCCCACGGGCGAACCAGTAGATCGACGCGCCCTGCATCATCGTGTTGTCCACGTCGAAGAACGCCGCAGCGCTCGGATCGGGTGCGCTGACCGGGGCCAGGTCGGTCTCCGCCCAGGCTGCGGTATGCCCCTCGGCGTCGGTGCTGACCGTCACCTTACGGCTGCGCGCCACGCGAATCCCTTCCTCACCGGTACGACGGATGCTCCCCCGCGAGCGTATCCGCCGTAGACGGGCGACCGGCCGGGCACACAGCGAACTGTGGCGCGGCCGGTCGGACGTGCGGTATGGGGACGCGGGTCAGCGGGCCCCGGGGCAGGTGTTCGGGTTCGGCCCGAGGGCGTCGCTGGCGGTCGGTGCCGGCAGGCCGCAGGCGATCGCCGCGCGCAGGTCGTCCGAGCGTTCCCGGATGCTGTCCAGCAACACCAGCGACCGCTGGGTCCGTTCCCGGTCGACCCGGGTGCTCCCGTCGAGCAGACCGCGTACGGCCCGGCGCTGGCTCGACACGAAGGTGTTGAGAGTGTCCAGGCTGCCCGGCTCGGCCCGCTGCACGGCGGCGGAGGTCAGCAGGCGAACTCCCTGCCGGCTGTCGGCGTCCATGTCGTCGAGGACCGCGCTGTAACCGATCCGGTCGCCGCGCAGCTTGGCGGCTTCGCCGACTCTGGTCCGGGCGAAGTCCAGGAAGAGTTGGCCTCTGCTGATGTCGGAGCTGGCCAGGGCGAGCTGTGCCCGTTCGGTGGAGCGCTTCATGCCGTACAGCGCGTCACCGGGCACCGCGTTCTCGCTGGCGGCGGAGATTCCGGAGACGGCGATGGCCCCGGCGGCGATGCCGACCAGGATCGCGCCCCGGGCTCGGGCCCGCCGTGCGGTGACCGCCGGCAGCAGCCGCCCGCGGGTGGTGGTGGCGGCCGGTTCGCTGACCGCCGCCGGCGTACTGCCCAGCCCTTCCCGCTCGGCGGTTGCGAGCAGCATCGCCCGCAGGCCGGTACGGAAGTCCTGGTCCACCTCGACAGCCGGGGGGTCGACGCTGAGCCGCTGACCCACTGCGACGAGCGGCGCCAGTTGGCCGTCCACCCGGGATCGCACGTGGTGTCGTCGAGCGCCGTTGGCCTCGTCGAGAAGCTGCGCGAAGCGCTCCGCGCGCCGGCGGGAGAAGAGGGTGTTGTCCACCGCAGGCACCTCCTCTCGCTGGTCACGGCCGGTCGGCCGCCGTCGTTGCCAGCGACCGGGCGGCAGTGTGACACCACGGAGGTGAGGTGCCGCCGGCATGCCGGTCGGACCTCGGTGACCCGGGCCTGCCGGGACATCCACCGGTCGCACCCGGAGAAACGCGGCGGACCGCGCACGGGTTACGGGCCTGGCGGGGCGGAAATTACAGAAAGTGATGGTCATCACCGGGCGGGACCGACTTTGAGCTGCGCGGACGTTGATCGACGTCCGTCGGTCCCGCCGTAACAAACTACGGCTGGAAGCCGTCGGGCAGCAGCCGGGCCAGGGCGCGGACGGCGCGGTACTGGAGGGCCTTGATGGCTCCCTCGTTCTTGCCCATCGCGCGGGCCGTCTCGGCGACCGAGAAGCCCTGGAGGAAGCGGAGCACGATGCACTCCTGCTGCTCCGGGTTGAGCTGCTTGACGGCGGTGAGGAGCGCGACGTTGGTGATGTGCTCCACCACCGCCGCCTCCGGGCTGCCCTCCGGGCCCCGGTCCTCCCGGTCGGCGTCGAGCACGTCGCCGGTGGTGACCTCCAGCCGGTACCGGCCCGACTTGAAGTGGTCCGCGACGAGGTTACGGGCGATCGTCACCAGCCAGGCGCCGAGGTCGCGGCCCTGCCAGGTGAAGCTGCCGATCCGCTTGAGCGCGCGCAGGAAGGTGTCCGAGGTGAGGTCCTCGGCGAGTTGCCGGTTGCCGACCCGGAAGTAGACGAACCGGAAAACGGTGTCCACGTAGCGGTCGTAGATCAGACCGAACGCCTCGGACTCACCGGCCTGGGCCCGCTCGATCAGCGTCCAGACCTCGGTCGCCGGGTCGGACGGGTCCGGGCGGCTCGGGAAACCGGTCGGAGTGGTCGCGGTGGTGGCCGGCACCGCCGGGATCACCGCTGTCTCGCCCGCCGCCGGGTCGGTGGTGACCGCCGGTGTGTCGCTTACCCGACGCCCCTGCACAGGCATCGTGGGTCGCGGCGGTACGGCGACCCGGCCGCCGGCCGGCTTCGCGTTTCCACCGGGCACCGCGGGTCGCGGCGGTGGCTCGTTGTGGTGTGGCCGGCTGCGGATCCGCTGCGCCGCGCCGTCACCTCGCACGACGCCGCCGTGCTGTTCGTCAGACGGGGCACGGGCCGCGGGCCGCTCGTTGACGTGGGAGCGGGCGGGTTGACCGGTCAGGCCGACCGGACGTTCCGCGTATCCGAAGGTGGTCATCGCGTCGCCCCCGTCCCGTCGGTCGCCGGGCGGGCCGGTCTGGGTCTCGTCGGGGCGGACCGGCCGGGTGACCGGTCGGGCAGGACGGTCACGGGAGTTGCCGACGCGCGGCAATTCCCGTGGAGGTGCTGGTCCAATGCGCTCACAGGCACGGGGGCCTCCTCGGGCTGAGGGGTGTCGACTCACGGCAAATGGGGTGAGCCGACCCGAGTGATGATAGGGCCAACGTCACCCGCGCGTGGCAAGTCCGTTACACAAGGCGGAAGTATTTCCCGCTCCGTCGCACCGGTGGCGGACCGGTTGTCCGTCGTGTGCGATTGACTTTCCGTCGGCTCGGTGTTCCAGGATGGATCCCCAGGTCGGAGGCTTTCCGGCCGTTCGGCTGACCCACCGCGCCGGCCGGCCGGACGGTGGCGGCCGAACCGCCCTTGGTCAGCGTCGCACGTCCCATCGACAGGACCTGATCTGATCGCCGGTGGCACACCGGACAGTCCCGTACATGGGACTGTCGCAGTGTCGTCCTCCGGGCGTGGCGCACCACCATCGGGCGTGGCCCGCCGGGGTCCGCTGTGCCAGACTCGATCACCGTGCAGGACGTCTCGGAAAGCCCCGCGCCGAACCTCGCCGACCGGGTCCGCCGGGCGGCTCTCGACAGCGCCGACCGGCCCGCGCTGCACTGGCGTGAACACTCAGTGAGCTGGTCCGAACTGGACACCGCTGTGGACGCCGCCGCCCGCGGCCTGTCCGCCGCCGCGCCACCCACCGACCCCGGCGGTACGCCGCCACGCGTCGCCATCGCGCTGCCCAACACACCGGACTTCGTGATCGCCTGGCTCGGCGCCCTCCGCGCCGGACTGGTCACCGTGCCGGTCAACCCCGGCCTCACCGCCCCGGAGCTACGGCACGTGCTCGCCGACTCCGGCGCGTCGGTGCTCATCGCCACCGACCACGTTCGAGGCCTGGTCGCCGACGTGGCCGCCGAACTGCCCGCGCTCGCCTCGGTGCACGGCACGCCACCGACCGTCGACCCGCCCGGACCGGCACCCCGCCCGCGACGTGGCGGCACCGACCTGGCTGTCCTGCTCTACACCTCCGGCACCGAGGGGCGACCCAAGGGAGCGATGCTCTCGCACCAGGCCCTGCTCGCCAACCACGAACAGGTCGACGGGATCGAGCCGCCGGTGGTCGGGCCGACCGACACCGTTCTCCTGGCGTTGCCGCTGTTCCACGCGTACGGGCTCAACTCGGGGCTCGGCGCGGTAGTGCACCACGGCGCGACGGGTGTGCTGCTCGACGAGCCGGGCCCGACGGCAGGGCTGGACGAGGTCGCGCGGCACCGGGTCAGCGTGCTGGTCGGCGTACCGTCGATGTTCCTGACCTGGGCCGGCGCGGCCGCGGCCCGCGCGGCGACCGCGTCGGTGCGGGTGGCGGTCTGCGGCGCGGCACCGCTCGAACCCGCTGTCGCGGCGCGCTTCACCGAGGTCACCGGGCATCAGGTCCACATCGGGTACGGCCTCACCGAGACCGCGCCGGTGCTCACCTCCACCCTGGTCGGCGGCGTGGCCAAGCCGGGTTCGATCGGCCGGCCGCTGCCCGGGGTGCGGCTGCGCCTGGTCGGCGCCGACGGGACGGACCTGTGGCGGGACGGGCTGGCCGTCCCCGACGACGACCCCGACGAGCTGGACATCTCCGACGTGGCTCCGGGCACCGACCCGGGGCAGATCGTGGTGTCCGGCCCGAACCTCTTCACCGGCTACTGGCCCGACGGTCGGGGTGGCCCGGACGCCGACGGTTGGTGGGGCACCGGTGACATCGCGTACGCCGACGAGGACGGTGACCTCTTCCTGGTCGACCGGCTCGGCGAGCTGATCCTGGTCAACGGGTTCAACGTGTACCCGCACGAGGTCGAGCTGGTGCTCGCCGGGCACCCCGGGGTGGTCGAGTCGGCGGTACTGGGTGTGCCACACCCGCGGACCGGCGAGACTGTGCGGGCGTACGTGGTGCCGGTGCAGGGCCGACCGGTGACCAGCGAGGAACTGCTCGCCCACTGCGCACGGAACCTGGCCCGGTTCAAGTGCCCGACCGGTGTCGAGTTCGTCGACGCCCTGCCGCACTCGGCGATCGGCAAGGTACGCAAGACCCAACTCCGGTCGGCGCCGCCGACCGACCGCACGGAGGTAACCGATGGCCAGTGACGCCCGACTCGCCCTGATCACCCGACCCGGCTGCCACCTGTGCGACGACGCCAAGGCGGCGCTCGACCGGGTGGTCGCGGTCACCGGCGACAAGTGGGTCGAGTGGGACGTCACCGGCGACGAGGGGCTGGAGCGGGAGTACGGGGACCGGCTACCGGTGGTCATGCTCGACGGCAAGGAGCACGGCTACTGGCGGGTCGAGGAGGACCGGCTGCTGCGGGACCTGACCACGCCGCAGCTCTGACCGGTACCTATGGTGCTCTGATGACCTTCGCGCACCCGCACCTCGTCTGGGACTGGAACGGCACTCTGCTCAACGACCTCAGCCTGGTGGTGTCCGCCACCAACGTCGTGTTCGCGAGCCTGGGCGGGCCGACTGTCACATTGGACGAGCACCGGGTGCGGTTCCGCAGGCCGATCGCCGAGTACTACGCCGACGTGCTCGGGCAGGCAGTGGACGACGACGAGTTCGGTCGACTGGACAAGATCTTCCACGACGCGTACCGCACCGGGTTGACCACCTGTGAGCTGGCCGCCGACGCACGCGGCGCGATGGCCTCCTGGCCGGGCACCCAGAGCCTGCTCTCCATGTGGTTCCACGAGGAACTGGTCCCGACCGTGCACACGTACGGTCTGACCAGCCACTTCACCCGCGTTGACGGGCTGCGGGCCACGGTCGGCGGCGGCTACAAGGCCGAGTCGCTCCAGCTGCACCTGGCCGAACTGGGCGTGGACGGCGCCTCGGTGGTGCTGATCGGCGACTCCATCGACGACGCCGACGCGGCGCTCGCGGTCGGCGGCCGTGCCGTGCTCTACACCGGCGGGTTCACCGACCCGGGCCGGCTGCGCGCCTCCGGTCACCCGGTCGCCGACACCCTCACCGACGCGGTGGCCCTGGCCCGGGAGGTCAGTTCCGCAGGTAGGTGAGGACGGCCAGCACCCGCCGGTGCTGTTCGGTGTCCGGTGGCAGGGTGAGCTTGGTGAAGATGTTGCGCACATGCTTCTCCACCGCGCCGTCGCTGACCACCAGGGCGCGCGCGATCGCGGTGTTCGAACGTCCCTCGGCCATCAGGGCGAGCACCTCGCGTTCGCGGGGGGTCAGCTCCCGCAGCGGGTCGTCACGGCGGCGTCGGGCGAAGAGCTGACCGACCACCTCCGGGTCGAGCACCGTGCCGCCGCCCGCCACCCGGCGCAGCGCGTCCAGGAACTCGTCGATCGCGGCCACCCGGTCCTTCAGCAGGTAGCCGATCCCGCCGCCGGCGCCGCCGGTGGTCGCGAGCAGATCATCGGCGTACGAGACCTCGACGTACTGGGAGAGCACCAGGATCGGCGTACGCGGCACCAGCCGGCGGGCCTCCACCGCAGCCCGCAGCCCTTCGTCGGTGTGTGACGGGGGCATCCGGACGTCGACGATCGACACGTCGGGCCGGTGCTCGACCACCGCCTCGACCAGGGCGTCACCGTCCCCGACGGCGGCCACCACCTGGTGCCCACTCTCGGTCAGCAGCCGGACCAACCCCTCCCGGAGCAGGACGGCGTCGTCGGCGATCACGATGCGCATGGCTGTGGTGTCTACCACGTCGCTCACCATCGCGGCGGCTTCCGGCGGCTCACGGCATCTTCTTGGTTCGCTCGCAAACCCGGCTCACTCCTCGCGCTCACAGCATCTTCTTGGTTCGCGACTGCGGGGCTCGCAAACCCCGCTCACTCCTCGCGCTCACAGCATCTTCTTGGTTCGCGACTGCGGGGCTCGCAAACCCGGCTCACTCCTCGCGCTCACAGGGGAAGCTCGGCGCGGATCTCGGTGGGGCCTCCGGTCGGGCTGGCCACCATCAGTTCGCCACCCGCGGCCCGGACCCGGTCGGCGATGCCGGCCAACCCGTGCCCCTTCGCCAGGTGCGCGCCGCCCTGCCCGTCGTCGCCCACCCACACCTGCAGGTGGGAGCCCCGCCGGGTCACCGTCACGGTGGCCTCGGTGGCCCGGCTGTGCTTGGCGACGTTGGTCAGCGCCTCGGACACCACGAAGTACGCGGTGTTCTCCACCGCCGGGTCGAGCCGCCCGGCCGGGGTGCCGAGCTGCGGGTCCACCTGGAGCTCGATCGGGATCAGCCCGCGGGCGGCGATCGCGGCCAGGGCGCTGGGCAGGCCCCGGTCGACAAGGATCGGCGGGGCGATGCCCCGGGACAACGCCCGCAGCTCGGCAAGCGTGTCCCGGGTCTGGCTGACCGCCTCGTCGATGGTCCGGCCGGCCGCGTCCGGGTCCGAGGCGAGCTGCATCCGGGCCCGGCTGAGGTCCATCGCCAGCCGGACCAGGCGCTGCTGGGGACCGTCGTGGATGTCACGCTCCAACCGGCGCAGCGCGGAGGCCTCGGCGGACACGGCGGCCCGCTTCTGCTCCTCCAGCACTGTGATCCGGTCGCGCATCTCGGCCACCCCGGTCAGCATGGCCTTGGCGAAACTCGCCTGGAGCAGTGCGCAGCCCCGCACCACGATCGGCAGGGTGATCAGGAAGAACACCCCGAGCGCGGTGTTCAGCCCGATCCGGGCGGTGGTCGAGTCGCCCAGGCCGAGGAGCTGCGCCAGATCCTGGTCACCCTCACCGGACGGGTGGGGGATGGCCCAGTCGTACGCCCAGTAGAGCGAGCCGGCGATTGCCGCGGCCCACCACGACAACGTGACCACGAAGGTGCCCACCGCCGCGATCAACCGCAGGATGCCGTGCGCCAGGTCGAGCCAGGACTGGGCGTCCCGGATCGGCACGAAGATCCGGCGCCAGGCGTTCGCGCCCGCCTCGGGCAGCCGGTAGTTCGGCCGGATCCGGGGCTGCCGGAGCACCGCGGCCATCCGCAGCCGCTCGATGTCGGCCAGGCCACGGGCGGCGTACAGGGTGCCGCTGAGGATCGGCAGGCCGATCACCGTGACGACCAGGCCGACGCCCACCGACAGGCCGACGACGAGGACGATGAAGCTGGTCAGCCCCAGGGGCAGGCCGAGCAGCACGTACCCGGAGTCGACGAAGAGCTGGCGGGGAATGCTCGGTGCCAGCGTCGGTCGGTCGCTGGTGGCGGCAACGGCGGTCATGCCCAAAGGCTAGGCATGTGGCCTCGCCGGACCCATCCCGAAACCCCGCCTCTCCGCCGTAGTGCTACCCCCACCCCACCCCACCCGACCCCACCCCACCCCACCCCACCCCACCCGCCCTACGGCGTCGATCTTGCAGTTTGTGTTGGTGAATTGCCCTTGAATGGGCGAGAAGCGAGAGCAGTAAGTGCAAGATCGCGGGACGTGGCGGTGGGGCCGGCGCGGGATTGGTCAGAGAAGTCGGGATTGAGCAATAATCGCCCGGGCGGTGAGCGGACCAGGCCGTTCAATCGATCTTGTGGAATGGAGGGGCTGGTGAGGTCGCGCCACGCAGCGACAAGATCGCGATTTGTGCACGTCTTCACAAGCGCCTACGCTGTGACTCCGACGCGCCCTGCTAGCACAGCCGGCAATCTCGGTCGCCAGCGGGAGTCCACAAACGGCCGACCAGCGGAGTTGGCCGAGGATCGCACCGCACGGAGTCTCATGAGTCAGCACCGTCACCCAGGCGCGCCCGGCCGCGCCGGTGCCGTACCGGCGCTCCCGGATCTGCCCGAGGCGACCGTCGCTCGGCTCCCGGAGTACCTGCGCGCGCTGCACAACCTCGCCGACACCGGGCACGAGACGGTCTCCAGCGAGGGTCTCTCCGCCGCCGCCGGGGTCAACTCCGCCAAGCTCCGCAAAGACCTTTCCCACCTCGGCTCGTACGGCACCCGGGGCGTCGGCTACGACGTCGCGCTGCTGATCGAGCAGATCGAGTATGTGCTCGGGCTCACCCAACGTCGGGCGGTCGCCCTGGTCGGCGTGGGTAATCTCGGTCACGCTCTGGCCGGCTACGACGGCTTCGCCAGCCGGGGCTTCCGGATCGCCGCACTGCTCGACGCCGATCGCTCACGGGTCGGTGAGGAGATCAACGGCCTGGTCGTCAGGCATATTGACGACCTGCCGACGGTCGCCGCGGAGGAATCCCTCGCGATCGGCGTGATCGCCACCCCGGCCGCCGCCGCCCAGCAGGTCGCCGACCAACTGGTCGCCGTCGGCGTGACGAGCATCCTCAACTTCGCGCCGTGCGTACTCTCGGTTCCGGAGGGGGTCGACGTGCGCAAGGTCGACCTCGCCATCGAGCTGCAGATTCTGTCCTTCCACGAGCACCGCAAGGCGTCGCTGACCGCGCTGCCCGCCACCGGCGGGTCCGCTCTCACGGCCCTGCCGGGCGGGTTCGCGGCCACCGATACCCAGGAGGCGATAGGCACGTGAAACTGCTCGTCGTCGGCGCGTCCTACCGGACCGCCCCGGTCGCCACGCTGGAGCAGCTGGCCGTGCCCCCCGCCGACCTGACCCGCACACTGGACCGCCTGGTCGCCCAGCCGTACGTGGCCGAGGCGGTGATCGTCTCCACCTGCAACCGGGTGGAGGTCTACGCCGCCGTGTCCGGTTTCCACGGTGGGCTCGGCGACGTCTGCGCCGTGCTGGCCGAGCAGGCCGGCAGCTCGCCGACCGCGCTCGCCAGCCACCTGTACGTGCACTACGACACAGCGGCCGTGGACCACGTCTTCCGGGTCGCCACCGGTCTGGACTCGATGGTGGTGGGCGAGGCGCAGATCCTCGGCCAGCTGCGTGACGCGTACCACTGGGCCACCGGCGCCGACTCGGCCGGCCGGCTGCTGCACGAGCTGATGCAGCAGGCCTTGCGGGTCGGCAAGCGGGCCCACGCCGAGACCGGCATCGACCGGGCCGGCCAGAGCGTCGTCACCGCCGCCCTGGAGCTGGCCGCCGGGCACCTCGACGGCGACCTCGTCGGCCACCCGGCCCTGGTGGTCGGCGCCGGTGCGATGGGTTCGCTCGGGGTGGCCACGCTGTCCCGGCTGGGCGCCGGGCCGCTCACCGTCAGCAACCGGGGCGCTGACCGGGCCGTCCGGCTCGCCGAGTCGTACGGGGCGAGTGCCGCGCCGATGACCGAGCTGGCCGACACCCTCTCCACAGTGGACATCGTAGTGGCCGCCACCGCGTCCACCGAACCGGTCCTCACCCGGTCCGTGGTCACCGCGGCGCTGGCCGAACGCGACAGGTCCCGAGGCCCGCTGGTCCTGCTCGACCTTGCCGTTCCGCGCGACGTCGAGGAGGGCGTCGCCGAGCTGCCCGGCGTCGAGGTGATCGACATCGACCGGATGGCGGCGCTGCTCGCCGACGGCCCGGCGGCTGCCGACGCCGCAGCCGTCGAACGCATCGTCCTCGGCGAGGTGGAGGGCTTCCTCACCTGGCTGCGCGGCGCCGACGTGGCACCCACAGTGGCCGCGCTGCGCGGCCGGGCCGACGACGTGGTCACCGCCGAGCTGCGCCGACTGGCCCAGCGTCGCCCCGACCTCGGAGACGACCTGCGGGCCGAGGTGGCCCGCACTGTGCACCGGGTCGTGCAGCGGCTGCTGCACCAGCCCACCGTGAAGGTTCGCCAGTTGGCCGCGGAGCCCGGCGGCGACCAGTACGCGGCACTGCTGCGCGAGCTGTTCGACCTCGAGGTGCCGCAGACCTCGCCGGTGGACACCGTCCCTGACGTGCTGACCCCCGACCTCGGCATGGCGCTCCCCGGCACCGACCCGTTGTCCGGAGCCGACGCCGCCGAGCCCACCCCACCCAGCGGAGGTGCGCGATGACCGCCCCACTGCGCCTCGGCACCCGGGGCAGCGCCCTGGCGATGGCCCAGTCCGGCCAGGTCGCCGAGGCGTTGACCGTCGCCACCGGTCGCCCCGTCGAACTGGTCGAGGTGGTCACCGCAGGCGACCGCTCCAACGCGCCGGTGCACCGGCTGGGCGTCGGGGTGTTCGTCTCCGCACTGCGCGACGCGCTGACCGCCGGGACGATCGACTTCGCTGTGCACTCGTACAAGGACCTGCCCACGGCCGCCGCCGGTGGGCTGCACATCGCGGCGGTGCCAGCCCGGCAGGACCCGCGCGACGCATTGGTGGCCCGCGAAGGCCGAACGCTCGCCGAGTTGCCGCCCGGGGCCACTGTGGGCACCGGCGCGCTGCGTCGGATCGCCCAGTTGCACGCCCTCGGCCTGCAACTGGAGGTCACCCCGATCCGCGGCAACGTCGACACCCGCCTGGGGCGGGTGCTCGGCCCCGAAGCCGATCTCGACGCCGTCGTCCTGGCACGGGCCGGTCTGGCCCGACTTGGCCGACTCGACGTGATCACCGAGTCGCTGGACCCGATGCTCATGCTGCCCGCTCCCGCTCAGGGCGCGTTGGCCGTGGAGTGCCGGGTCGACGACCGGGACCTGGTCGAGCTGCTCGCCGTGCTCGACCACGCACCGTCGCGGGGCGCGGGCCCCCCGGCCGCCGGCGGTGTGGGCGACCCCGCGGGGCGGGGGGGGGCCCCCCCCGCCCCCCCTTCAGGAAAGG